>DTVJ01000367.1 GCA_012963565.1 Piscirickettsiaceae bacterium | reverse complement strand
CTGGAATTTATGCCCAGCGTTATGATGCCAATGGCGCCAAAGTAGATACTGAGTTCCTAGTCAATACAGTCATAAACAGTACCCAGAGCTATCCATCCATCACCACCCTAGTTGATGGCGGTTATGTAATCACTTGGAACTCAAAATATCAAGATGGATCTTATTATGGCATTTATGGCCAGCGTTACGATGCCGATGGTAAGGCATCGGGTTCTGAATTTCAGGTTAATACATACATAACGAAAGATCAGAAAGACTCATCTATCAGCAGTTTAAATGATGGCGGTTTTATTGTTACTTGGGAGTCATGGGCACAAGATGGCGATAATTACGGAATTTATGCTCAGCGTTTTGATGTCAATAGCAACAAGGTTGGTGATGAGTTTCTAGTCAATACAACCACGGATGAACGGCAAACAGATCCAGCAATCAGTTCACTTGCAGATGGTGGCTTTGTCATCACTTGGGTGTCTGATGTACAGGATGGTTCTGGTTATGGAATATTTACTCAGCGTTATGATGCCAATTCTCAACGATTAGGCGGGTCTAATAATACCTATAGTCTCATTAATGACTCTTTGGCAACTGAGGATGGGCTATACACATTTGATGCATCTATCAATTTTGTTACATTAAACCCTGATTCTATAGTTAGCTATAGTGCTTCATTGGTGGATGGAAGTAAACTACCAACATGGCTAGGTTTTGACAGCTCTACTGGTGTATTTTCTGGCACACCGAGCAATGATGATACTGGCTTAAAAAGTATTACCATTGTAGCTACTAATAATACGGGTGGTGATTTGTACGATACCTTCTATCTCACCGTCAACAATGTTAACGATGCACCAACACTAACAGGTGATTTCAATGGTAGTCTCATTAAAGGTGAGTCTGTCGTTACCGGCTCATTATTGGGTGACGATGTGGATGAATATCAAGAAATATGGGATGCCAGTAATTGGACAGCCCGAGTATATTCAACCGATAGTTCTGATAG
>DTVJ01000366.1 GCA_012963565.1 Piscirickettsiaceae bacterium | reverse complement strand
CAAAAGTCAACCTGGAGCTAGCTAAGCAAGTTGATTTTATTGACGAAGTTATTTTGTACGATAAAGATCATTTTTGGCTAACATTAAAAAATATTAAAACGGCGAATATTAATGTCAGTATCAGTGCGTATATTGATACGAAATTAGGCTGGATGCTATTTCTTAGCGGTATTAAAGCACGTATTGCACCAGCTACCAAACTAGCACAATTATTTTTTAACAAAACTTTAAAGCAAAAACGCAGCCTTGTTGAAAAAACAGAAGTTGAATACAATCTGGATTTGGCAAAAATATTAGATGAAAAAATTGACCTAAATTACAGAACACCTTTGCTTAAATTAGATAATAAGCAGAAATTTAGAAATAGTAATCAATTAACCAATCAAAAAATCGTACTTTTCCATCCTGGTTATGGTGGCAGTAGTGATGGCAACTTAACACTGGAAGATTACCTAAAACTTGCTAAAGTTGTTAGAAAACTAGATAACATTCAAGTGATATGGGTGTTTGGACCTGATGACCTAGATGCAAAAGATAAAGTTAAGAGGTTGATCCCAGATTCAGACATTATTCATCACCCGCCAACTTTATTGGATTATTGCTTTTTGATTAGAGACAGTGAGCTACTTATTAGTACCTCAACAGGCCCCATGCATTTAGCGGGTGCACTAAATATTAAAACAGTTAGTTTTTTTGGTAACAGCTTGTTTGCCAGTTCAAAGCGCTGGGCAACAGTGAGTGACGATAATAAACAACTAAATATTGAGATTGATAAAGATTACAAACAAGATTTTTTGAAAAAGATAATCGACTTAGCTATTCAAAAGCTTGATTAGCACTACTTTGTGGTTTTCAGACGATACTGCTTGTCCGTCTCATAATCCTTATATACGAACGAACTAATGAAAATAAAGAGCAGTCCAGTCATATGCACCATTAAATATGAATCACTCAGCATAATCAAAAGATATAAAAGTGGTAGGGTAATACCTATTTTCCTGAC
>DTVJ01000365.1 GCA_012963565.1 Piscirickettsiaceae bacterium | reverse complement strand
TGGTGATTAAATATTGATAAAAAATTCGTAAACAAGTCAATATTCGCGCCTGAGTGGACGAGCTGAGTTGTCTATGTTTAAAATAATCACTAATGATTGCATCACTAACACTAGTGAGTGAGTTATTGAGCCATTTTGAGAATAACTTAAGATCAGATCGATAAGCCGAAAGCGTATTTTTACTAGCACCTGATGAGAGCCAGTAGTGATCTAAAAATTGATCGATGAGTTTTAAATTGTCCATTGTTTAGATTATGACATATAACCGCACATAAAAAATGCCGGCTAGTGCCGGCATTTTTTAGAAAAAATAAACTGCTTATTTTTTAAGCTGAAGCTTTTCTTTAATTCTAGCTTTCTTACCAGTAAGAGCACGAAGATAGTAAAGTTTAGCTTGGCGAACTTTACCGCGACGCTTAACTTCAACTGAATCAATCATTGTTGAGTGAGTTTGGAAAACTCTTTCAACGCCTTCGCCATGAGAAATTTTTCTCACTGTGAATGCTGAACCGATACCACGGTTTTTCTTAGCGATTACCACACCTTCAAATGCTTGTAGTCTTTCGCGATCGCCTTCACGAACTTTAACTTGTACAACAACAGTATCGCCTGATGAGAATTCAGGGAGATCTGATCTTAGTTGTTCGTTCTCAATTTGATCAATTAAATTCATGAGGGAGTTTCCTTTAAAAAATTCTGTAAAAAGAGCAATTATACCGTCATTCTGATTGCTAAACAAGGCAAATCTATGGCATAATTATGCGCTTTATATATAGTAGTTTGTTCGTAATGGGAAAAGTAACCGGCTTTAAAGAATTTGATAGAAAAACTGAGGCATATCGTCCGGTTGAACTACGCATTAAAGATTATGGTGAGATCTTTACTGGTAAGCATGATATTTCTCAACTGCAAGAGCAAGGTGCGAGATGTATGGATTGTGGTGTGCCATTTTGCCAATCAGAAAATGGTTGTCCAATTGATAATTTAATTCCTGAATGGAATGA
>DTVJ01000364.1 GCA_012963565.1 Piscirickettsiaceae bacterium | reverse complement strand
TAAGTCAAATGATGATTGCTCGATCTTGCATAATTGTAATAGCATGGCTTGCACATGGGTTTGATCGACATCTTCTGCAAATAATGCACTAATGGTTGTATCTTGCCACAAAGGAGTTTCGCCCACAGGCGGTTCAAATATTGCATCATCATGAGTGTCACTAAAGGTGACTGATATACTACCCAAACCCATCAAAATTTCACTAACGAAATCTGCTTGATCCTTACTGGTTTCTAATGTTAATTGCATCCAATCCATAGGGTATTAATTATACCTATTAGACTTTTATAATATTCCCTTATCAAAACCAAGTAATTCAATAGGGTAATATACTATAATGACTTTAAATTATAACTATACAAGGTAATAAAAATGGCGTTAGAAAGAACTGGTAACGGATATTTAGTAGATCCAACGATTTGGACCGAAGAAATTATGCATGAAATGGCAAAAGAAGATGACATGGAGCTAACTGATAGCATGGTCACTCAAATTCTTGCTGCAAGAGAATACTTTGCAGAGAATTCATCAGTACCGCCAATCAGAACCTTTGCCAAAGTAGTTGGCATTGATAAGAAAATCTTATTTAAAGAATGGCTAACTGGCCCAATGAAGCCAATCACCAAATATGGTGGCATGCCTCAACCAACAGGTTGTGTTTAATCTTAAAAAAACCCTCGAAAGAGGGTTTTTTATTAAATCAAATCTTTAACTGAAGCTAAAGCCGATTCTATATTTTCAGGCTGAGTGCCACCACCCTGTGCCATATCCGGTCGACCACCACCCTTACCACCAACCTGTTGCGCCACATGATTAAGAATCTTACCTGCTTGATAACTACCAGTTAAATCTTTTGTTACACCGGCAACCAATGATACTTTATCGCCACTGACCACTGCTAGTACAATTACCGCTGAGCCTAGTTTGTCTTTAAGTTTATCAGCAACATCGCGTAGATCCTTACCACTTACGCCTTCTACCGTAGTTGCTAGGAGTTTCACACCGTTAACCTCTACAGCTTGATTAACCAGCTCATCGCCTTGATTACTGGCTAACTGCTTCTGGAAAGTTGCTATTTGCTTTTCTAATTCTTTTTGATGTTTAATCAGTTGTGCTACTTTGTCTACCGCCTGAGCATTGTTAGTTTTAGTCATATCAGCAATCTGAGATAAACTATTTTCAGTCTGCTTGTCAAATTGATAAGCATCATAACCGGTCATTGCTTCAATACGTCTAACACCTGCTGCAATACCGCTTTCAGAGATAATTCTAAACAAGCCAATATCACCAAGCTGCGCAACATGGGTTCCACCACATAATTCTACTGAGAAGTCATCTTTACCCATGGTCAGCACACGTACAGTATCGCCATATTTCTCACCGAACAGTGCTATTGCCCCCTTCTTTTTAGCGCTTTTAATATCAGTAACATCGGTGTACACTTTAGTATTACCTAAGATCTTGCGATTAACCATGCCTTCAATTTTGTCGAGATCTGCTTTGGTAATCACCTCATCATGTGAGAAATCAAAACGTAATTTGTCACTATCTACCAGTGACCCTTTTTGGGTCACACCTTCGCCTAACACCGCACGTAGTGCAGCGTGCAACAAGTGCGTTGCTGAATGATTGCGAGCAATACGTTTGCGTCGGTTCTTATCTACCGTTGCCTCCAGTACATCACCTATCTTAAGTGAACCAGTATTTAATCGACCATAATGTTCAAATGCGCCAGATGCTTGCTTTTGTGTGTTGTCAACCTCAAAACTTGCATTTTTATTAGCTAATGCACCACTATCACCTACTTGGCCACCCGATTCACCATAGAAACTTGAACTTGTTAATACGACAATTGCCTCATCACCAGCATCAATTCCATCAACCAATTCACCATCTTGAATGATTGCTTGCACTACTGATGTATTCTCTAATTCCTCATAACCCAAGAACTCTGTCGCCTCATTAATAGCCACGCCTTTTTGCGTAGTTTTAAAATCGCCAGCTTGACGGGCACGTTCTTTTTGTTTAGTCATTTCCGCTTCAAAACCTGACATATCTACAGTGAGATTGCGCTCACGAGCCACATCTGCGGTTAAATCTACTGGGAAGCCATAAGTGTCATACAGCTTAAACACGGTCTCTCCATCAATTTCACTGCCTTTAAGATTAGCAATCGCCTCTTCTAAAATGCCCATGCCTTGGTCTAGAGTTTGGGCAAAACGTTGCTCTTCACGCTTTAGTACTTTCTCAACATTCGCTAAGGCTTTCTTAAGCTCAGGATATACGTCTTTCATTTCTAATGCTAATACTGGCGCTAGACGATAGAAAAATACTTTATCAATACCAATCTTATGACCATGACGAATTGCACGACGAATAATGCGCCTAAGTACATAACCTCTACCTTCATTCGATGGAATCACACCATCAACAATCATAAATGCAGTTGAACGAATATGATCAGCAATAACACGCACTGAAGCATTATCAATCTGAATGCCACCTAACTTAGGTGTTAGGTCAACAACAGCTTTAGTTAAACCCTGGAAACCATCAGTATCATAGTTATTGTTCTGATGTTGAAGTACGGCCGCTAAACGCTCTAAACCCATACCAGTATCTACACAAGGTGCAGCCAATGGCTTTAAGTAACCATCTTCTTGTTTGTCATATTGAGTGAATACCAAGTTCCAAATCTCAATATACCTGTCACCATCCTCATCAGCATGACCTGGAGGGCCGCCGGCAATGTCTTCACCATGATCATAAAAAATCTCACTCGATGGACCACATGGACCAGTATCACCCATTTGCCAAAAATTATCTTTAGCGCCACAGCGAGAAATACGATTTTTTGGAAACCCAATCTCATTCACCCAAATATCTTCTGCTTCATTGTCTTCTTCAAACACACTAATCCAAAGCTTTTCTTTAGGTAAGCCAATCTCTACAGTTAGAAACTCCCAGGCATACTGGATAGCTTCCCGCTTGAAATAATCACCAAAGCTAAAATTGCCTAGCATTTCAAAGAACGTGTGATGACGCGCGGTATAACCAACATTCTCAAGATCGTTATGTTTGCCACCGGCACGTACACAACGCTGACAAGAAGCGGCACGTGCATAAGGACGCTTTTCCACACCGCTAAATACATCCTTAAACGGCACCATACCAGCATTTACAAACAATAAGGTTTTGTCGTTATGAGGTACGAGTGATGCACTCGGCTCAATGGTATGACCTTTAGATTCGTAATAGTCTAAGAATTTTTGTCTAATTTCAGCAGTTTTCATAACGAATTAACGTCTAATAAAAATGCCTAATTATACTGACTATCTATGCAATTAGCGACGTGTCACCTGCGCCTTGGCGGATAATTTCAACACCACCACCCGATAAATCAATCACTGTGGTTGGCTCTGGTGGACAATATCCGTCATCAATAATCACATCCACCTGTTTTTCCACCGCATCACGTACATCATCAATATCAAAGAACTCATAACCTTCAATAATCAACGACACACTCATCATTGGCTCCCCTAGCTCTTCCAGCAAAGCTTGCACTACACCATGGTGCGACACTCGAAGACCAATGGTTTTTTTCTTCTCATGCAATAAGCGTTTAGGCACATCACGTGTGCCTTCTAAGATAAACGTAAAGGCGCCCGGTAAGATTTTCTTAAGTAGACGAAATGCATTGTTATCTAATTTAGCATACTCACCAATGTGTGCTAGATCGCGCATCATTAATGTGAAATGATGACGTTTACTCAAACTACGTATGCGCCTAATGCGCTCTAGACCGTTTTTATTACCCAAAACCGTCCCTAATGCATAACCAGAATCAGTTGGGTAGGCAATGACCGCACCAGAATGTAGCTCATCAATCACTAACTTAACCAAACGCTGTTGTGGGTTTTGAGGATGAATTTCAAATAATTGGGCCACTACCAATCTCTCCATATGGCTCGATCAGCATTCGGCAAATTTTGTAAATTTCCGATATGAATTCTTTGATTTGGCCAACCGTGATAGTCTGAACCAATAGAAGCTAACAAACCTAATTCACTCGCCCATTGATTGGTAAGTGTAATTTCATCAGCACTACTACTGCCGGTGACTACCTCAACCGCATCACAACCGTTCGTAGCAA
>DTVJ01000363.1 GCA_012963565.1 Piscirickettsiaceae bacterium | reverse complement strand
CCGACAAACGGATTAACAGTCCGTTGCTCTACCAGCTGAGCTATCGAGGAATAAAGCTGAAATTATAATGGAAACTAGATTTGAGTCAATCTAAAAATCAGTTATTTATAGTTTATTTAACTAGTAAGCTGGCGCAGGGAAAGCATTACCCGAGGTAGGTACGTAACCTAGATAACCTTGTCTACCGTAACCAGAGTAGCGACCCTCACCTCTAGTTTGGCCATAATTATCAATTTGGCCTTTGTAGTAGTTGTCAGCTTTGGCTTTAACATAGCCATCGCCCTTACCAGACATACGGTTTTGCAATTCACCAGCATACTTACCATCTGCTCTTGCATAACCTGTGTTTTCGGTTTTATTTTTAGTTTTAAAGTAAATATCTAATTCAGTATCATTAACCCAATTATTAACCGTGCTCATTGGACCCCAGTTTGCGTCAGAGTTCATTGGACCCCAGTTAGTCATACCGTCCATTGGACCAAAATTTGATCCTGAATTAAAAGGACCCCAGTTAGTCATACTGTCCATTGGACCAAAATTTGATCCTGAATTAAAAGGACCCCAGTTAGAATTGGAATTGGAATTAGAATTCCATGGCATCCACGATTCCATTAAGTTATCACCACCATTATTGTTATTGTCCCATGGCATCCACGGAGCTGCGCTAGCTATACTAGAAATAAATAAAATAATAGTAAATAAGAATTTTGTCATTGTTGTCATTTTTTTTTATCTTCCTCAAAAATCAAAAAATTACATTGGTGAGCATTATATACTATTCATATTATGGTTTAATAATATTTACAATAGACGAAAAAAGAGGCGCTTAAGCGCCTCTTTCTATTAATTAATTGTAAAAATTAATTATTGCGCAGCGGGAGCTGGTGCACCGTAACGATTGCTGTCTGCAGAACCTTTAGCCACTGCATCTGCGTAGCCTTTAGCGTAAGCATCAGCTTGGCCTTTAGCAAAACCATCAGCTTGGCCTTTAGCGAATGCATCAGC
>DTVJ01000362.1 GCA_012963565.1 Piscirickettsiaceae bacterium | reverse complement strand
ATTTGTGATTCAATGGATCCATAGTGAGAAACATAAAAAGAGCGTCATTCCTACTGCTTTTTGGTATTTCAGCCTTGCCGGTGGTTTGACACTTTTAATCTATGCCATTCTTAGGCAAGATCCAGTATTTATTATTGGTCAAGGTATGGGCCTATTTGTCTATATTCGTAATCTTATGTTTATTCGAAAAGAACAAACTAGCGATATCTAATCGCACTCTTGTTTTAGAGTGAAAGCATAAAATAAGGTATATTTTGTATCTGCGACCATAGTTACAAGCTCTCCAGACTCAGTCACATTGCTAACGTTTGGTGTAATATAAGGCGTGTTATTGTCCCACAACCATAAACATTGTGTAGCGACTATAACCTTTTCTTCTCTAAAGAGTCTACCTCTAATTACAATACTGTGTTGTCGGTAATGTGATAATAAGTGTGAGCCAATAAACTCATCATTTGTTATTAGTATTGAGTGTTTTGTAAGATGTGCGGGTAGTTTTTCAAATGTTTCAATAATTGGCCTATTAAGTCTGCCGAATTGACCCAAATCTGGTCCTATGGTCAATTGCACAATTCGTATTGATAATATCAACATAGTGAAAACAATAGTAATGTTGGTAAACCAACGTATTACTGACTTTGAGAGTAACTCTTTTCGTTCAATTCTAGCTAACATCCACAAAGGGAATATCATCATTAGTGGGTGAAACCAACGCATCTTAAAGTGCGGCATACTCACAAAAATTGCCAGAACTATAATCGAGATAATAATCACAAGATAAAATCTACTAAGCAGGATAAATTGATCATTCTTTTTTAATTGTTTATCTATGTTAAGTAATCTTCTCCAGGCACTAATGGCAAAAACAACTGAAAAAGGTATAACAAAGGCAATAGCAGTACCAAAAAACTGTCCAGCAGATTTCAGTCGATCAAGTGGTAAATTACCATAATTAATTTTAAGTTTGTGATCAATTAGGCTAAAAATTTCTTGATAATTCTGAGTTAAC
>DTVJ01000361.1 GCA_012963565.1 Piscirickettsiaceae bacterium | reverse complement strand
ACGCACAGTATCTCCATATTTTTCACCGAACAGTGCCATCGCACCTTTCTTTTTAGCACTTTCAATGTCAGTAATATCAGTGTACACTTTAGTATTACCCAAGATCTTGCGATTAACCATGCCTTCAATTTTGTCGAGATCTACTTTTGTAATCAATTCATCGTGTGAGAAGTCAAAACGTAGCTTATCACCATCGACCAGTGAGCCTTTTTGAGTAACACCTTCACCCAATACTGCTCGAAGTGCAGCGTGCAATAAGTGCGTTGCTGAATGATTGCGAGCAATACGTTTGCGTTGGTTTTTATCTACCGTTGCCTCCAGTACATCACCTACCTTAAGTGAACCAGTATTTAATTGACCATAATGTTCGAACGCACCAGATGCTTGCTTTTGCGTATTGTCCACCTCAAAACTTGTATCTTTGTTAGTTAATATGCCGCTATCACCGACTTGACCACCTGATTCACCATAGAAACTTGAACTTGTTAATACGACAATCGCCTCATCACCAACATCAATTCCATCAACCAGTTCACCATCTTGAATGATTGCCTGCACTACTGATGTGTTTTCTAATTGCTCATAACCTAAGAACTCTGTCGCCTCACTAATAGCCACGCCTTTTTGCATAGTTTTAAAATCGCCAGCTTGACGAGCACGCTCTTTTTGTTTAGTCATTTCTGCTTCAAAACCTGGCATATCTACAGTGAGATCACGCTCACGAGCTACATCTGCGGTCAAATCTACTGGGAAGCCGTAAGTGTCATAAAGCTTAAATACTGTTTCGCCATCAATCTCACTACCTTTAAGATTGGTAATAGCTTCTTCTAAGATACCCATACCTTGGTCTAGAGTTTGGGCAAAACGCTGCTCTTCACGCTTTAGTACTTTCTCAACGTTCGCCAGAGCTTTCTTAAGCTCAGGATATATGTCTTTCATTTCTAACGCCAATACAGGTGCTAAACGATAGAAAAACACCTTATCAATACCAATCTTATGGCCATGACGAA
>DTVJ01000360.1 GCA_012963565.1 Piscirickettsiaceae bacterium | reverse complement strand
GCTTTTTTCACCATAAAACCTTTACAATCTAAGCATGGATTCATATTTTTTCCATAGCCGTGTTTAGGGTTTAATAGCACGTCTCGGTATTCCTCGATCACATCGATAATATGCAACTTAATACCGAGTTGCTCGGCCACCCATAAGGCATTATTCCGCTTTGGCTTATCACTCTTTTGTTTGCGAATCGCATGGGTATGGCCTTCTACACAAAAGCCTGTGAAAAAGTTAATGCCTTCCACGTGAATGCCTTGATCTATCATCAGCTTAGTACTTAACAGTGAATCCAATCCACCTGAAATTAACGACACCGCTTTTATCTGTTTACTCATTACTTACTTCCTTATCCCGTCAACTCGACACCAATCGTCTTTTTGTTTAACCTTTAAATCACTAAAATTCTCATTATAAGCTTCTAACACCATTTCAAGCTGTTCTTGCAGAATGCCTGAAAGCGTTATTTTACCGCCTGATTTTACCAAGGCTGAAAAATGCTCGCAAAGCCCTACCAAAGGGTTAGCTAAAATATTCGCAATCAACAAATCAACTTTATTTAAAACACCCTCATCATCAGTGTGCAATACCTTGATATATTCATCAACTTGATTAATTCTAACATTATCAATCGTTGATAATACCGCTTGCGGATCATTATCGACCGCAACAGCCTGGCTGGCACCAAGCTTGACTGCTGCTATCGCTAGCACGCCGGTGCCTGAACCATAGTCAATCACAGTTTGATCAATTGGTGGGTTTTCATCTAAATACTGCAAACACAAATCTGTGGTTTGGTGAGTGCCTGTCCCAAACGCTAAACCTGGGTCCATATCAATGACGATAGCATCCTCTGGCAACAATGAGACATCCTCCCATGACGGGCAAATCCAAATGCGTTTACCAAACTGCATGGCATGAAAATCTTTCTTGCATTCATCTTCCCAAACCCGATCAGTTAGTAAGTCAAATGATGATTGCTCGATCTTGCATAATTGTAATAGCATGGCTTGCACA
>DTVJ01000359.1 GCA_012963565.1 Piscirickettsiaceae bacterium | reverse complement strand
TTGAATGTATCAAAGAATCGGCCATATTACGAGAAGTGACTAATTCATGGAATTTTTTATCATCCTCGGCATGCGCTTCGGCATCTTTAATCATTTTTTCAACTTCTTCATCGCTTAAACCACTTGAAGCTTTAATGGTGATTGATTGTTCTTTTCCAGTGTTTTTGTCTTTAGCAGATACATTTAAAATACCATCTGCATCAATGTCTAGTTTGACTTCAATTTGAGGCTGACCTTTTGGTGCAGGATCAATGCCTTCTAAATTGAATTGGCCCAGTGATTTATTCGCACCGGCTACTTCACGTTCTCCTTGTAATACATGTACCGTTACTGCCGCTTGGTTGTCTGATGCAGTTGAAAATACTTGTGATTCATGAGTTGGGATGGTTGTGTTCTTCTCAATCAGCTTAGTCATTACTCCACCCATGGTTTCAATACCTAAAGACAATGGCGTTACATCAAGTAACAATACATCTTTAACATCGCCACCTAGTACACCTGCTTGAATTGCTGCGCCCATGGCCACAGCTTCATCAGGGTTTACGTCTTTTTTCGGCTCTTTGCCAAAGAAATCTTGCACCATTTGAGCAACCTTAGGCATACGTGTTTGACCACCAACAAGAATAACTTCATCGATATCACTACTTGAAAGATCAGCATCTTTAAGAGCGATCTTGCATGGGTCAATTGTACGTTTAACTAGATCTTCAACTAAAGATTCTAATTTGGCACGCGTGATTTTAATGTTTAAATGTTTAGGGCCAGAAGCATCTGCGGTTACGTAAGGTAGATTTACTTCGGTTTGTTCAGAAGATGAAAGCTCAATCTTAGCTTTTTCAGCTGCTTCTTTTAGGCGTTGTAAAGCCAGTGGATCGTTAGTTAAATCGACACCTTGGTCTTTTTTGAATTCATCAACTAAATGACCAATAATACGCTGATCAAAATCTTCACCACCTAAGAAAGTGTCACCGTTAGTGGATAAAACTTCAAAGTGTTTTTCACCATCAATAT
>DTVJ01000358.1 GCA_012963565.1 Piscirickettsiaceae bacterium | reverse complement strand
ATATTGATGGTGAAAAACACTTTGAAGTTTTATCCACTAACGGTGACACTTTCTTGGGTGGTGAAGATTTTGATCAGCGTATTATTGGTTATTTAGTTGATGAATTTAAAAAAGACCAAGGTATCGATTTAGCTAACGATCCACTGGCTTTACAACGCCTAAAAGAAGCAGCAGAAAAAGCTAAGATTGAGCTTTCATCTTCTGAACAAACCGAAGTGAATCTACCTTACGTAACCGCAGATGCTTCTGGTCCTAAACATTTAAACATTAAAATCACGCGTGCAAAATTGGAATCTTTAGTTGAAGATCTACTTAAACGCTCAATTGAGCCATGCAAGATCGCCCTTAAAGATGCTGATCTTTCAAGTAGTGATATCGATGAAGTTATTCTTGTTGGTGGTCAAACACGTATGCCTAAGGTTGCTCAAATGGTGCAAGATTTCTTTGGCAAAGAGCCGAAAAAAGACGTAAACCCTGATGAAGCTGTGGCCATGGGCGCAGCAATTCAAGCAGGTGTACTAGGTGGCGATGTTAAAGATGTATTGTTACTTGATGTAACGCCATTGTCTTTAGGTATTGAAACCATGGGTGGTGTAATGACTAAGCTGATTGAGAAGAACACAACCATTCCAACTCATGAATCACAAACATTTTCAACTGCATCTGACAACCAAGCGGCAGTTACGGTACATGTATTACAAGGTGAACGTGAAGTAGCCAGTGCAAATAAATCACTGGGCCAATTCAACTTAGAAGGTATTGATCCTGCACCAAAAGGTCAGCCTCAAATTGAAGTCAAACTGGACATTGATGCAGACGGTATTTTAAATGTATCTGCTAAAGACAAAAACACTGGTAAAGAGCAATCAATCACCATTAAAGCCTCAAGTGGTTTAAGTGATGAAGAAGTTGAAAAAATGATTAAAGATGCTGAAGCGCATGCCGAGGATGATAAGAAATTCCATGAATTAGTCACTTCTCGTAATATGGCCGATTCTTTGATACATTCAA
>DTVJ01000357.1 GCA_012963565.1 Piscirickettsiaceae bacterium | reverse complement strand
GCCAGTCAAGCCATTAAAAAAGTAGCAGAAGATGCTTATTTGAGTTGTAATACTGGTTTTCATAATGTGAGTGTTAATATTTCTGATCCACATTTAACAATAATTAACCGAGCTGGCCAAACCTTTGTACCAACAGATGAAGTTAGTGAGAACGATGCAGAATCCGCTATTAAAAATGCTTGCGGAATTCCAACACCTGCTAATAAACAAGTTATTAATAGTGTTGTTAATCATTTTACATTAGACAAAGATCCAATCACCCATCAAGGTACTGTTGTTAAACATCCTGTTGGTCAAATAGCAACTAATCTAGAAGTCAGCATGCACATTGTGACTGTGTCAAACCAATGCGTTAACGCTATTGATCAAAGTATACGAAAAAGTGATCTAGGTTTGTCGAATATTGTGTTGAATTCCATGGCCAGTAGCGAGCCATATATCACACAAGTTGAAAAGGACAACGGAGTTTGCTTGATTGATATAGGCTCTGGCGTGACTAATTTATCGGTATTCACCTATGGTGGTATTACTTATAGTGCTGTTATTCAAGTCGGTGGAGATCAAATTACTGAGGATATTGCTCATGCATTTACTACCTCTTTTGAAGAAGCAGAGCGCTTGAAAATAGACCATGGTAACGCACAAGTTAAATCGATTAGAGAAGATAAGCTCATTAAATTTCAACAAATAGATGACCATAAAGATCAAAATCATTATTTATCTCATCAATCTTTGATTGAGGTGATTGAGGAGTCTTATCTAGAATTATTTTCACGCATTAGGCAGAACTTGAAATCTCAGAAGCTTTATCGTTCTCTTAAGTCAGGTTTTGTTTTGACTGGTGGTGCCTGTAAGATTAGCGGCTGTGATGAGTTATTATTAAGCTGTTTTAGAATTAGAACAAAATTTGGCCGTGTCAATACCGACAAAATTACAACCAAAAAAGTGCAGTTTGAGGAAAACCTTAAAGATCCGGTTTACGCGTGTGCTTTAGGTTTGTTGTTGTTTGAGCC
>DTVJ01000356.1 GCA_012963565.1 Piscirickettsiaceae bacterium | reverse complement strand
AAAATCAGGAAGAGTGGTATGACTTAATCAGCGAAATTATTTCACCAAAAAAGATTTTAAATGAACACGGAGAGTATGAAAGTCGATACTTTTCATCTTTTGTTAGAGACTGTGTTTTGCTTTTAAATGAAATCGAGTTTGTATTTCCTAGGAGTGCAGATTTAATAAAAGTAGATGAGTTTTATTTTGATTTATTTTATCGTTGGATGCGCCGCACTTGTCAGTTACAAGCCTGGTGTAGCAACTCAGTGCCTAAACCGTATCAACTTGTGGAAGGCGACCAATATTGTGAAGTTTATAACGCATTATATAAAGTTGCTTTGGCTCAAACTATAAGCGAGACTGATATTGTTGTTGAAGTAAATAGACCAAACTTGGCTTATTTTATAGAAGACACTACTAAAGAGGTAGAGCAAATAATTTCATCTTGGATGTTTTGGGCGGGACAAGAAGGTGCTCCACTTTGGGAAAGTGAATTTGATGAAATCCTAATTAAAAATGATAAATCTAATGCTGATAATAAAATTAAATTAAAGTCTTTAGAAAGTGAAGATTTCGCATATTGGTCAGAAGCAGAACGAAAAATCTATGAAGGAATTAAAAACAACGAAAGATTATTAAAAGAGTAAATCATTCCTTAAGTTTTAATAAACTAAATATATTAAAGTCGAGAAATACTGGAGAAGCTAGACAAGTAATGGATAAATTACACGACGTAGAAGGCAGTATAGAAATTGTACTTTCCATACCAGGAAAGACAAAAGAAGAGGCAGAAGAAAAATACCTAAAGTTGAGTATAGAAGAGGTTCTTAGAATTGCTTTGTTGCAGATTAGAGCTGCTGAACTTGACAGATTTGATTCAGATTCTGTTCATTAAATATAAATAAATAAGGAGAAAAAATATGGCACATACAATTAATTGCGATCAATGCGGTCACGAAATCGATATTGAGCA
The DNA here is from genome assembly GCA_012963565.1 of Piscirickettsiaceae bacterium. Taxonomy (GTDB): domain Bacteria; phylum Pseudomonadota; class Gammaproteobacteria; order PS1; family Pseudothioglobaceae; genus Thioglobus_C. Next base: position 59 of record DTVJ01000356.1, on the reverse strand, counting down.
AACATTAGGAAAAAAAATAACGGGAGTAAAGATTATAAGCTTTTGAGCAGTAAGACAAG
>DTVJ01000355.1 GCA_012963565.1 Piscirickettsiaceae bacterium | reverse complement strand
GTGGAGCAAAAATCAACAGGATTTACTTATGAAAATAACTATTGGAGGCAATCTAATTTTGAATTAGATAAGTTTTATATTAAAAAAATAGATATTGAAAAATCTGGAACGTGCTCTTCAAAATACAAGTCTTTGAAAGACTCAGATTGGTCAAAAGTATTTAAGAAAGCTAGTATTAATTTTGGATGCTATATAACTATGCCCGTTTATGATACGTCAAAAGCGGTCAGTGAAGATTCTAAGAAGCTTGCTGAAATGTTTATGGAAGTTACAGCTCTTATGGGAGCTAGTCTTTGTAAAGAATTTTGGAAAGATGAGAAACTAGAAAGGGTTCATTGTTTAGATAAAAGTCTTTCATTTAAACCTTCAGGCACTTTTAGAAAAGCTACAATGAATTATGGAATTGATGCAGTTAATATTGAGGAAATTGATACTCAGTACAAGGGAGAGCAATCAACTTTATCTATTGGTAATTGTACAAAAATATAAATCACAATGAAAATTAACATAGATAAAAAAGCTTTAAGGTACTTCTTTGTACTGGCTACGATTGCAATTTTCTTTCCACCGTACGAACTACATTATGAGTATGAACAAGATTGCTGGGGGGTTATTGGATGTACTGATGGGCTGGTTTTAAAAGATATAGAATACGGCTTTCAATTTATCTTCTATCCAGTTGGAGAAGTATTATTCTCCACTCTACTTGTTGAATTGGTTGCAATTTTTATCTTGTCAATCGGACTAACAAAGCTTCCAATGGATAGCATTAAGTCAGCGATAAAAAACAACTATTTAGATATAGTTGATGCCTCACTATTAACACTGATTTATCTGATGATAATTGCGGGGCACAGCAATAATATTGCAAACTCATTGACCTATTTAGTTTTAGGTGTTGGCGTTATTGTTGCTCGTTATTTGCCAAAACGAGAGATTTGGAAGACTATAAGGTTTTTCTTAATATCAATATTTATTTTTGCAGGCATTATTGGATATGTTTTTGCTGAATCTGTA
>DTVJ01000354.1 GCA_012963565.1 Piscirickettsiaceae bacterium | reverse complement strand
GACGACTTATTTATTGTGATGCGTGTGTATTTTGAAAAACCACGTACGACTATTGGCTGGAAGGGGCTCATTAATGATCCAGATTTGGACGAAAGCTTTAACATTGATAAAGGGCTGATGATTGCACGTCATCTATTGACAGATTTAGCTGATATGGATGTACCTGTTGCTGTTGAGTATCTTGATTTGATTACTCCACAATATATTTCAGATTTAATATCCTGGGGTGCTATTGGCGCACGTACGACTGAGAGCCAATCTCATCGTGAGCTGGCCTCAGCCTTATCTTGCCCAGTTGGGTTTAAAAATGGCACTACAGGCTCGCTTAGCGTAGCCATTGATGCGATTAAATCAGCTAATAACCCACATCATTTACTTTCAGTGAATAAAGAGGGTGGTGTGAGTCATTACACCTCATCAGGTAACGAAACAGCGCATATTATTTTGCGTGGTGGTGCTGATGGCCCAAATTACTCACAAGCCCATGTTGAAAAAACAGTTGATCAGCTAAGAGCGGAAGGATTACTGGATAGGGTAATGGTTGATTTTTCTCATGCAAACAGTCAAAAACAGTTTAAAAATCAACTCTCAGTGGGTGATGACATCGCTGCTCAAATTAGTTCTGGATCGCAAGACATTTTTGGCGTTATGATTGAGTCTCATCTTAATGAGGGTAACCAAGCAGTTGGCCCATTAGAATCGCTTAAATATGGGGTCAGTATTACCGATAGTTGCATCGGTTGGGAAGATACGGAAAACCTACTCAAAACACTGGCACAATCTGTTCAAAAAAGAAACGCATAAGTTATTGATTTTTCAATAATTTTAATTCTTCTATTTCAATAGAAAAAGATCACTTTATTTACACAATTCTATTGTGTATTTTTATCAATTTCGGGTACAATAAAAGCTAATTTAATTAAGCCATTTTTGTATGTCTGAGAACACTGAAAATCCAGAAGCTTTTGAGCCTAATTTCCCGATAGTTACCATTGAAGATGAGATGCGAGATTCCTA
>DTVJ01000353.1 GCA_012963565.1 Piscirickettsiaceae bacterium | reverse complement strand
AATGGTAATTATGGTTGGAATAATTTTTCTTATGGAACCAAATATATTAAACCAGACGAAGAATATAACCGATCAAATAATAAATATATCGAACCAATATATTATTTTACACCTTCAATTGGGATTTCTGATGTATCCAAATGTCCTGAAATTTTTTCAGATCCCGGCTATAAAAATTGCTTACTAATTTCTTCTATGAGAGACGGTTCGTTCTATTTTTCTAAATTTAACCCTGATCAATCATATATTCAAAGCATGGAAAGGGTGAATTTGGGTAGTAGAATCAGAAAAATTGAAGGTTTTAAAAACTCTGTATACCTTTTTACTGATAACCAATCAATTGTAAAAATTAACTATTCAAAATTATGAATAAATTTCAAGTGTCTTATCAATAAAATATTTTAATCCAAACTCTTGTTTTGATTTTTTATTGGCTGAATTTGAAAATTCATTCAAATCTAGCTCTTCAACCCCCTGTAAGAACTTCTGAGTTTGGCTGGTAGACTTTTGTTTAATAACCCAACCATCTTGATTGTTATCAATATTTTCTGATAAACCTGCGTAATCAGAGACTAATACTGGTTTTCCCATGGCCATCATTTCTCTACAAGCAAAGGAAATGGTTTCAACACCAATTGATAAAACAAACCCAATATCCGCAATAGACACAGCTCCTCTGACATCATCCATAAAACCAGTGAATATGACATTATCTTCCATATTTAATTGATTGATATATTGCTCTACAATTTCATTTGTTGGTGAATTTCCAACGAGAACAATTTTAACTCTGTTACGTAACTCATCATCAAGCCTAGATGTCGCCTCTACTAAAAATTGCCAACCCTTATGTAGGGCCGTCCCTGCCACAGAAACAAACACAATATCTTTGTCTTGAATATTAAACTGTTTTATTAGAGCTTTCGATTTTTCTCTTGGTTGAAAATAATCTAAATCTATACCGTTATGAATAATTGTTGTTTTCTTCTGCAACTCACTTGTAATAATATGACTGTACTGA
>DTVJ01000352.1 GCA_012963565.1 Piscirickettsiaceae bacterium | reverse complement strand
TTATTTGTTTTGCAAATATATTTTTTCAATTGCAACTTATACCAGTTAGATTCGGAAGAATAATATTTTGTATTTAAGTGCGGATAAACTTTTTGATATTTGTTAGAAATACCATAACTTGGCACCACATATTGTAAACAATGTGAACTAGTAATATCGTGTCCCACAGAGTGTACTGTTACTGCTGAATCATGACCATGATGGAAACAGTAAACATCAGAACCTAGCTTTTGATATGCAACTGTTACAAGTTTATGTATTGGTTTGGATAATTCAGTAACCAGCAAACATGGGCTCTTGCCTTTGCTAATGATATTTAAATATATACGTGCTGCATCGGTAAAACGATTCTTCCATGCTTCTTTGATTATGGTTATATCTATATCTTCTACAAACTTATTTTTAGCAGCCTCTAACTTATAAATATAGGGGGTTATTATTTCGTTATCTATCCTAATACTTATATCATTTAATTGTTTATTGCTAATTATTTTACTACTATACAAATCTGTAGCATTCACGTGATCACAAAAAAAATTTTTTTTTATTATAAATTCTTTCTTTAATATATCGTTGCTACCAATACCAATAACATTTGATCCAAATATAAGATTTTTTATATACTTCCTCGTACTAACATGCCTATTAAATAAAATATTTTTTGCAATCCTCTTCACAAGACCTTTTGTTTTTGAAAGTAAAGGGCTTAAAGACATATAGTGTTTTGATATTAAATCCCAATTTGGATTATAGAATTCTTCCGATAATTTGCTATTAATTAATTCAAGCTTATTATCATGTGAATATTTTTTTACATAATTGTAATGAAGAATTTGCTGTAATTTAGCAATAAATGAAAGCTCGACAATTGCAATATTTCTTATATCATCATCGTCTATTGAGTTCACTATTTTTAGGTATTCATAATGCGTATACTTAACAAATTCTCTAAATTCACAATCTGGTACCGGCCAATAATAATTATCTAATAAACTCTCTATTCCCTTTTCCTTTATAGCAGA
>DTVJ01000351.1 GCA_012963565.1 Piscirickettsiaceae bacterium | reverse complement strand
TATCGGAGAAAAACACCCAAGCACAGCAAGTAGTCTTAATGTGTTAGCTTTCATCCATCATACACTTGGTAATTACCAAAAAGCAGAGCCTCTATATAGACGCGCACTTAACATTCGCCTAGATACACTTGGACCAAACCATCTTGATGTTGCCAGAACACAAACCAATCTAGCTCTTTTAAATGATCACTTTAAAAGGTTTGATGAAGCCGAGTTATTATATAAACGTGCGTTGGCTTCAGTCGAACAAAACCTTGGGTTATTTCATCCAGATGTAGCTATTATTCTTGAAAATTTATCAATATTATATAGAGATACAAATCGCAATGAATTATCTAAACAGTTACAGGAACGCGTGTTAAAAATTCGCTCTATGCAGAAAAAATTTAAACGTACACCCCACCTCTAACACTTACGCCATTACTTGCACTTTAAATTTATTAAATTACTTAAAAAATTAGCCAAAATGATCTGTAATTATGTGCTAATATGAGCTTGATTTTTTAAAATAATAAGGAATCTAAAATGAAGGAAGTTGGAAAGAGTGATGTCATAAAAAGCAAAGCATTTTCACTGATTCGAAGAGGTATTTGTGCTTCTCAAGTGGCAATGATGTATCAACAAGTTACTTTATTGTTGCATGCGAAAACATAAAATATAACAAAAAAGCACCGTAACTGGTGCTTTTTTCATACACTTCAGACTGCAAATGCGTAAAACTCTAACAAATTACTAAAAACTAACTGTAATAGAAGATTTAATGCCTAAGGAATTAGATTTAATTAAGTCTGCATCTAAACCAAGATCAATAACTGCATCATCATGAGCAATAATATCGATTTTTCTCGATATTCCGCCATTTAAGACCAAGACAAATGCATCAAAATTATCATTTAACTTTAATTCCGTTACAACGAAAGATTGGGAACGCAGATCATCTCCAAAGATTTTATTCGTCCCTAATTCTACCCCCGCATTAACAACAGAAACTAATAACAAATTAACAACAACTAGTACCAACTTTATAATCTTTAACATACGCTTTCCCCATAAAGTTACAAAAACAACCATGTTTCAATGAGATTGAAATAGTTTTTTATTTCATGAAAAAACTTATTGCAATCAGAAAGGCTTTATAGATTTTTCTTCAATCAATTGTTTAAGGACTATACCCCTTAAATATAAAGATTGCAAGTTGAGCTATTCTTAAACTCATTAGTTACAATTATTTTTGTAATAAATTGGTATAAGAACTAAATAATATGTTTTAAAAATTACTATTTTCTTGTTGCAAAAATACGATCTAAATCTTCCTCACTAAAAAAAACATGGGTATCGCATATTTCATTATGTATTGTGATTTCACCCCGTTCTTTTAATAAATCTCTAGCGTCTTGCTCTCCCAGATCAAAAATGATTTTTTCAAATTTTTCTTGCTCTTGGGGGCACTCGTAGTAAACTTCTTCAGCCGGAAATAGTTCAATGATTTCTTCGTTAAATAATCGAAATAGCAATGACTCTGCTGAAAGTTCACACAATTCTTGATCGGTGATGGTGTTGGCTAGTGATATCACCCTACCCCAATCATCCTCATGTTTGTACTTGCTATCTGGTAATTTTTGGATTAGAACAGCAGATAAATTATTCTTGGTTGATGAAATCCATAGCTTAGATGATAGCTGCTCTGATTGGGAGAAATAATCCTCAAATGTTTTAATCAATCCTTCTGGATTTCTAGGTACTAATGATTGAAAACTTTTTTCAGTTTGTGAATTATACAAAGTTGCTACAATCTGACCTTTACCTAATACTTTGTCAAGATCTACAGAACTATCAATAGATCTGTTAGATCTTACCATTCCGCGCATTTTTAAATCATGTGTGACTTCCACTAATAACAAACTAACAATCCCATCACCTTGAATTTGCATGGTAAGTTTACCTTTGTGCTTCATACCGTTGGCAAGCATAATTGCTAGAGCACTTAGTTCGCCAAATAATTGCCTAACTAATTTACTATAGCCACGATTCTCAATCATCTGCTGCCAGGAGCTATTAATTGATAAATGCTGACCACGAATATCCAGCTCTTTAAATAAAAATCTTCTAATACTATTCATGAATAATATTTTAGTTAAAATAAAAATTATGCATGGCATTATTGAGAAAAAAATTACCATTCAAAACAATCAACAATTGTTAATTGATGCTTTAGTGGAAATAACTTCACTCTCTAAACAAGTGCTTAAGTCAGCACTTGATAAAGGTTGTGTTTGGTTGAAAAGTGGTAAAAAAATCAATAGAGTGCGCAGAGTTAAAAAGCCACTTAAAGTTGGTAACGAAGTTTTTATTTATTACAATGAGAAGATATTGTCTTCGGTGCCACTAGAACCTGAATTGTTACTCGATAAAACAGATTATAGTATTTGGTTTAAGCCAGCTGGTGTGTTTTCTCACGGCTCTAAATGGGGTGATCATTGTTCACTAACAAGATTAGTGGAAAAATCACTAAATCGATCAACTTTTTTAGTCCATCGGCTTGATCGTGCCACCAGTGGATTAATGATAATTGCGCATACCAAGAATGCAGCACGTGAATTATCTGATCTATTCTCTAGCCGAAGTATTAAAAAAACTTATATAGCTATTGTTGAGGGGGAATTTCCTGAAGATACAATTACGCTAAGTAAAAAGATTGACGGAAAAGATGCTATTAGTCATGCAACATTATTAAATTTCAATGAAACTAGATCGCTATTGAGGGTTGATATCGAGACAGGTAGGAAGCATCAAATTAGAAAACACTTAAGTAGTTTTGACTACCCTATTATCGGCGATAGACTTTATGGTAAAGCTAAAAAAGACTACCCAGAAAATTTACAGTTACAGGCCATGCGCTTAAAATTTATATGCCCTATTAATAAAGAAAAAATTGATATTGAATTAACAGACGAGCAAAAAATTAGTCTAAATTAACGTTTATTGACAAACATCGCGATCATAAAAATAAGGGATGATTGCATCTAAACACTCGGTTACAGAGAGATTTTCACAGAGTGGTGGCTTCTCTTCCATTGGATGAGGATGTTTGCTTGTGGTTGATGTGTTGGTATCTTTTATTGGACTGTTCTGACCAGATAACCGATCTTCACAACTAGCAAACAATAAGACCAATAATAGTAAATATTTAATCATCGAGTTCATTGTAACCCAATAGGGTTGAATCTATAAGATAATGTACCCATCTATTCATCATTGATTGATTAATAAGGAAATCACATGAAACGTATCTTTTTATTTTTAATGACCAACATTGCCATAATGGTGGTTTTAAGTATCACCCTAAGTATCCTAGGTGTTGATAGTTTATTACAGCAAAACGGATCAGACTTAAATGTACAAGCGCTAGTTATATTCTCTGGTGTCGTGGGCTTTGGTGGTGCATTTATATCACTGGCAATTTCTAAGTGGATGGCCAAGCGTTTGACTAACGCTGTGGTGATTAAATCACCCGCTAATAATGTAGAAAAGTGGTTAATTGAAACTGTAGAAAAACAAGCAAAAATTGTTGGCATTAAGATGCCAGAGGTGGCAATTTTCCCGTCACCACAGATGAATGCCTTTGCCACAGGCATGAGCAAAAATAGTGCGTTGGTGGCAGTGTCTTCAGGCCTATTGGACTCAATGACACAAGGGGAAATTGAAGCGGTAGTAGGTCATGAAATGAGTCATGTGGCAAATGGCGATATGGTAACCTTAACGCTAATACAAGGCGTAGTTAATACTTTTGTGGTGTTCTTATCTCGTATCATTGGTCACATTGTTGATCGTGTTATTTTGAAAAATCAGCGTGGTTATGGTATTGGTTATTTCATTACCGTCATTTTTACACAAATTATTCTTTCTATTCTTGCCTCAGTTATTGTGATGTATTTTTCTAGAAAACGTGAATTTGTGGCTGACACAGGTGGTGCGGATTTAGCAGGTCATCAAAATATGATTAATGCCCTAAAACGCTTAGCACAAAGAGAGCCAGAAGCCCTACCCGAACAATTAGCAGCTTTTGGTATTGGTGAAAAACCAAAAAAAGGTTTTATGCATCTATGGTCTTCACACCCACTCTTAGAAGATAGAATTGAAGCGTTAGAAAAACGCGCAATGAATAGAGCCTAAACTAATGGCTATCGTAATAAAGTCGGCTGATGAAATAGAAAAAATGCGTATTGCTGGTCGCCTAGCAGCAGATGTGCTTGATATGATTACGCCTCATGTAAAAGCTGGTGTAAGCACTGATAAATTAGACAAGCTCTGTCATGATTATATTGTCAATGTTCAGGACGCTATTCCCGCACCATTGAACTATCACGGCTTTCCAAAATCCATTTGCACCAGTATTAATAATGTGGTGTGTCACGGTATTCCGGGTGAAAAACTGCTTAAAAAAGGTGATATTGTTAACATTGATACTACCATTATCAAAGATGGCTACCATGGTGACACCTCAAAGATGTTTATCATTGGTAAATCTAGTATCAAAGCGCAGCGTATTTGCAGAATTGCACAAGAGTGCATGTATATTGGCATTGATCAAGTTAAACCTGGTGTTCATCTAGGTGAGGTTGGCAAAGCAATTGGTATGTATGCTATCAAAAATAACTGTTCTGTGGTACGTGATTATTGCGGTCATGGTATTGGACTTGATTTCCACACTGAACCTCAAGTGATTCATTATGATGATGGCCAAATAGCTAACAGTCCTATTCTTGAATCAGGGATGACTTTCACCATTGAGCCTATGATCAACCTTGGCAGCTATGAAGTAGCTACCTCTAAAGTAGATGGCTGGACAGTCACCACTAAAGATCGCTCACTTTCTGCACAATGGGAGCATACGATTTTAGTAACAGAAAATGGCTATGAAATACTTACGCTTCGAGATGAAGAGTCGGTATAAAAATACCGCTGTGACTATGCTAAAATATCGATTTTATTGTTTAATTTCTCACCGTTGAAAAACCTAAGAAACTATTTTATTTCTGGCTTACTTTTTTGGATTCCATTAGGGTTGAGTATTGTTGTTATCAAGTTCTTTTTAGAACTGGTTAATGACATCGTTCCACCAGAATACTTACCTGAATCTTTATTCAACTTAGGCGGCACAATCCCTGGCTCTGGTATCTTGTGGGTCTTACTGGTAATTATTATAACTGGTGCTTTGGTAAGCAATTTTATCGGCCGAAAGCTAGTTGAGCTATGGGAAAGGCTACTAAATAAAATCCCAGGTTTTAGGGGTATCTATAAAGCTCTTAAGCAACTTTCAGATACCGTTTTAAGTTCTTCTGGTGATAGTTTTAAAAAAGCAGTTTTAGTTGAGTATCCACGTAAAGGTATGTGGACGATTGCTTTTCAAACGGGTAAATACCGTGGTGAAGTTGAAAAAATCATTGGCGAAGACATCATCAATATTTACGTACCAACCACCCCGAATCCAACTTCTGGATTCTTCATTATGTTGCCAAAAGACGATGTTATTGAACTAGACATGAGTGTTGATGAGGCATTTAAATTAATTCTTTCTACCGGCGTTGTTGCGCCAAATTAAAAAAGGACAAACTATGAGAACACATTATTGTGGCGAATTAAACAAAGACAACATTGATCAAACAGTTGAATTATGCGGCTGGGTTAATCGTCGTCGTGATCATGGTGGTGTTATCTTTTTAGACATGCGTGATAAACGTGGTATTGCACAAGTAGTTATCAACCCAGAACATCAATCAACCTTTGAAATTTCTGAGGGCGTTAGATCAGAATTTGTATTAAAAATTACTGGTAAAGTCATTGCTCGAGCAGAAGGCATGGTAAATGCCAAAATCCCAACCGGCGAGATTGAAGTGGTGGCTGATGAAATTGAAATTCTTAATACCTCTAAACCGATTCCATTCCAAATCGATTCAACAGATACTTCGGAAGAAGTACGCCTTAAATATCGTTATCTAGACTTACGTCGTGATGAGATGCAAAAACGTTTACGTTTACGTTCAAAAGTCACTCACTATATGCGTGAGTTTATGGACGACAACGATTTCCTGGACATTGAAACCCCATTTTTAACTAAAGCCACACCTGAAGGTGCACGTGATTATTTAGTACCTTCTCGCACCCACCCGGGCGAGTTTTTTGCCTTGCCACAATCGCCTCAATTATTTAAGCAATTACTGATGATGTCAGGTTTTGAGCGCTATTATCAAATCGTGAAATGCTTCAGAGATGAAGACTTACGTGCCGATCGTCAACCAGAATTCACTCAGCTTGATGTTGAATCTTCATTTATGAATGAAGATGAAATTATGGCAATGATGGAAGAAATGACTCGAGGCATGTTTAAGTCAGTGATTGATGTTGACCTACCGAGTGAATTCCCAGTGATCACTTATGCAGATGCAATGAATTTATATGGTGTTGATCGTCCTGATATGCGTATCTCTATGCAAATAACAGATATGAATGAACTGATGAAAGGGGTTGATTTTAAAGTATTCTCAGGTCCTGCAAATGATGCGAAGAGTCGTGTTGCCGCACTTAGAGTGCCAGGTGGTGCATCAATCAGTCGTAAAAATATTGATAAATACACCAAATACGTTAGCATTTATGGCGCTAAAGGCTTAGCTTACATCAAGCTGAATGAAGACGGTCCGGCATCACCAATTTTGAAATTCTTAGGCGATGAAGTGACCAACAAAGTCATTGAACTCACCGGCGCACAAACGGGTGATATTATTTTCTTCGGTGCAGACAAAACTAAAATTGTAAATGAAGCTTTGGGTAATTTACGCGAACAATTGGCTAAAGACTTAGATTTATTTGAATCTGAATGGGCGCCAATTTGGGTGATTGACTTCCCAATGTTTGATGTTGAGGATAATGGCTCACTTAGTGCCATTCATCATCCATTTACTGCGCCAAGTGTTGATGCAAAAACACTAGAAGATACCGCAGATACCGCACTATCTCGTGCTTATGACTTAGTTATTAATGGTTCTGAAGTTGGTGGCGGCTCAATTCGTATTCACCAAGTTGAAATGCAACAAACTGTTTTAAGACTCTTAGGTATTTCTGACGAAGAAGCACAAGACAAATTTGGCTTCTTACTCAATGCATTAGAGTACGGCTGCCCTCCTCATGGTGGTATGGCTTTTGGACTAGATCGTTTGGTGATGATCATGACTGGTACTGATTCTATTCGTGAGGTGATTGCATTCCCTAAAACTCAAACTGCTGCTTGCCTATTAACTGATGCCCCAGCTAGTGTACCAAGAAAAGTATTGAGAGAATTGAGCGTTAAGGTTAGCTTGCCAGAAAAAGACTAAAAGAAAACGTGTCGATCAAAGATCAGATCAAAGCTGAACTTAAAGCTCAAAATGCAGTTTTGGTTGCGCATTACTACGTTAGTGGTGACTTGCAATCACTGGCTGATGAAACGGGTGGTATTGTTTCTGACTCACTAGAAATGGCAAGATTCGGTCAGAATTGTGATGCAGACACCATTGTAGTTGCCGGTGTTAAGTTTATGGGTGAAACTGCCAAAATCCTATCTCCTGAGAAAAAGATATTGGTATTGGATAATCAGGCTACCTGTTCACTAGACTTAGATTGCCCTATTGACGAATTCTCTCAATTTTGTGACCAACACCCTGATAGAAAAATTGTAGTTTACGCTAACACCTCAGCTGAAGTTAAAGCACGCGCTGATTGGGTAGTTACTTCAGGCAGTGCGCAAACAGTGGTCAAATATTTACATGAAAAAGGCGAAAAAATTCTATGGGCACCTGATAAGCATTTAGGTCACTATGTACAAACCAAAACTGGAGCTGACATGTTGTTATGGCAAGGCTCATGTGTGGTTCATGAAAGATTTAAATCGGATGCACTAAAAACCTTAAAAGCTAAACATCCAGAAGCTGCTGTACTCGTACACCCTGAATCACCACAAGAAGTGGTTGATTTAGCTGATGTTGTTGGTTCTACCACTGCACTAATTGAAGCGGTTAAAGACCGCCCTGAAAGCACTTTTATCATTGCCACTGATAACGGTATTTTCCATAAAATGCATGAAGTTGCACCTGATAAAAAACTAATTGAAGCTCCCACTATGGGTGAAAGCGCAGACTGTGAATCCTGTGCGCATTGTGACTGGATGGCAATGAATACTTTAGAAAAATGCTTACATTCTCTAGTCACTGGTGAAAATGAAATTCATATCGACCTCTCCATCATCAAAGATTCACAAAACTCAATACAAAAATTACTCGACTTTACAGCATAAAAGGTAAAATCTAAACTTCTCATATCTATCGGAAACATCTAACATGGCGGGACATTCTAAATGGCATAATATTCAACATCGAAAAGGTGCTCAAGATGCCAAGCGTGGCAAGATTTTCACCAAGTTGATCAAGGAAATTGTCATTGCTGCCAAAACCGGTGGTGGCGTTATAGAAAATAATCCATCTCTACGCATGGTGATTGACAAGGCACTTGCTGCTAACATGAAGCGCGATACCATTGAAAATGCAGTTAAACGTGGTTCTGGTGAGTTGGAAGGCGATAATTATGAAGAAGTGCGTTATGAAGGTTACGGTCTTGCAGGTACGGCTATCATGGTTGACACTTTAACTGATAATCGTAATCGCACTGTGGCTGATGTTCGTCACGCATTCACTAAGCATGGTGGCAACCTAGGCACAGATGGCTCGGTAGCTTATTTATTCACCAAACAAGGTTATATTAGTTTCGAATCTGGTGATGAAGATCAAATTATGGAGGCGGCTCTAGATGCTGGCGCAGAAGATGTCATTACCAATGATGATGGCTCAATTGATGTGATTACTACACCTGAAGATTTTTTCACAGTCAAAGACGCACTCACCGAAGCGGGTTTTGAGTCTAGTCACGCTGAAGTCACTATGGAACCGGCTAACCGTGTCGAGCTCAATTTAGGTGATGCAGAAAAATTCATGAAGCTGATTGATCGTTTAGAAGACTTAGATGACACTCAAGAAGTGTATCACAATGCTGATATTTCAGACGAGGTGATGGCGCAATTATGATTCATACTCATCAAGGCATTAGTGCTCTTGGCGCTTTTAAAACTAAAGCTTTACAGGTAAAAATATCGCAAGCACAATCTGGGCTTAATCTCTTAGGTGCTGAATTTATTCACTTTGCCGATCTGAATGATGCACTCACAGATGAACAAACAAACCATTTAAATCATCTGTTATCTTACACTCAAGATTTATCAGTTAATAATGCAAAATCAACTCTTATTATCACACCAAGACTAGGCACCATTTCTCCTTGGTCATCCAAGGCGACTGATATTGTGCATTTGTGTGATATTAATAAAATTAATCGTATTGAACGCGGTATTGCTTATCACTTTGATGGTGAGATCACCAACAAAGCACAAGTATTAACTGTCATCATGGACAAAATGACTGAATCTGTGCTTGAATCAATCGATGATGCGCGCACAATTTTTGATAATTTTGAACCGCAGCCTTTTGCACAGGTTGACATACTAACCAAAGGTAAATCTGCACTTGAACACACCAATATAGAACTAGGTTTAGCACTTTCTGATGGAGAAATTGATTATCTTGTCGATAGCTTTGCCAAGCTACAACGAAATCCAACTGATATTGAATTAATGATGTTTGCACAGGCAAACTCAGAGCACTGTCGTCACAAAATCTTTAATGCGGATTGGACTATTGATGGGCAGGAGCAGGCAAAAAGTTTATTTGCTATGATACGCAATACTTATCATCAGCATCCAGAAGGCCTATTATCTGTTTATAGTGATAATTCTGCAGTCATGGAGGGTTACCAAGGCGAGCGCTTCTATGCGAACGAACAAGGCTCTTATCAGTCATCAAACGAGCATCGTGCTATTTTGATGAAAGTTGAAACTCACAACCACCCTACCGCCATTGCGCCACATCCAGGTGCGGCAACGGGTTCAGGCGGCGAGATTCGTGATGAAGGTGCCACAGGTCAAGGCTCGAAACCTAAAGTTGGTTTGTGTGGCTTTAGTGTATCCAACCTTAAAATTAAAAATGCCCAACAACCTTGGGAAGTTGATTATGGCAAACCCACTCAAATCGTTTCGGCACTTGATATTATGCTCGAAGGTCCAATTGGTGCTGCCGCGTTTAACAATGAATTTGGCCGACCAAACACCTTAGGGTATTTCAGAACTTATGAACAACAAACCCCTAATGGTGAGGTGCGTGGCTACCATAAGCCTATTATGTTAGCGGGTGGCTTAGGTCATATTCAAGAAAACCATATTCAAAAAGGTGATATTCCAGTAGGCAGTAAAATTATTGTATTAGGTGGTCCAGCAATGTTAATCGGCTTAGGTGGTGGTGCGGCATCCTCAGTCAAGAGTGGCGAACAAAGCGAAGATTTAGACTTTGCCTCCGTACAACGTGCTAACCCTGAAATGCAAAGACGCGCTCAGGAAGTCATTGATCAATGTGCTAATATGGGTAAAAACAACCCGATTGTATCTATTCATGACATTGGTGCAGGTGGCTTATCAAACGGCCTTCCTGAATTAGTCAATGACTCTGGCAAAGGTGGAACATTTGAACTGCGTGCCATCCCCAATGATGACAATAAAATGTCGCCGATGGAGATTTGGTGTAATGAATCACAAGAGCGTTATGTACTTGCGATTGAAGAGAAAAATCTCGAGATTTTTGCTAATATTTGTGCCCGTGAACGCGCACCATTTGCCGTATTAGGTGAATCAACCAAAGAGCAAACGTTAGTGCTGAATGATGAGTTGTTTGACAACAATCCAATTGATATGCCTATGAGTGTACTATTGGGTAATCCGCCCAAAACCAGTATTAATGCAACAACACTTAAAGACAAGCTTAATGCACTAGATACTAGCGATATTAGTATTGATGATGCAATCTGTAGAATATTACAATTACCAACAGTTGCCAGCAAAAACTTCTTAATCACCATTGGTGATCGAAGTGTAACCGGCATGGTAGCACGCGATCAATTTGTTGGCCCATGGCAGGTGCCTGTGGCTGATTGCGCTATTTCATTGGCAGACTACATAGGTTATCAAGGTGAAATTATGTCTCTGGGTGAGAAAACACCTCTAGCCCTGTGTAATGCTGAATCAGCAGCTAGAATGACCATTGGCGAGGCGTTAACCAATATGCTTGGTGGTTATGTAGAAGATATTCATCACATTAGCCTAAGTGCCAACTGGATGAGTGCCAGCGGTCACCCAGGTGAAGATGCAAAATTATTTGCCGCTGTTGAAGCTGTGGGTATGGATTTATGCCCAGAATTAGGATTGACAGTACCAGTTGGTAAAGATTCAATGAGTATGAAAAGTTCTTGGGTTGATAACGGTGAAGACAAATCAATTACTGCTCCGCTATCATTAATTATTACCGCATTTTCTAAAACACCAGATACAAGGTTGCAACTTACACCGCTACTTGAGAACACGAAAGATTCTGAATTACTATTAATTGACCTTGGTTTTGGACAAAATAGAATGGGTGGCTCTTGCTTGGCACAGGTTTATAATCAAGTGGGTGATATTGCTCCTAATCTTGACGATGGCGCTGTGTTTAAAAACTTTTTCGGTGTGATTAACCAACTAAATAAGGATAATCTCATTAGTGCCTATCATGATCGTAGTGACGGTGGTGTAATCTGTACTTTATTAGAAATGGCATTCGCTTCACATTGTGGTCTTAATATTCAGACCAACGAGCAAACCATTACTGATTTATTTAACGAAGAATTGGGTTGTGTGATTCAGGTTAAAGTACAGAACAAGGGCGCCGTTACTAAAGCACTGAAAGAGGCGGGTTTGGCTAAATATACTCGTAAGATTGCTAGCATTAATGATAACGATAGTATTCAAATCAGCTTAAATAATGAAGTACTTTTTAATAAGCCTCGTACGCAATTGCAGTCTTTATGGTCTTCTACCTCGCATGAAATAGCTAAATTAAGAGATAACCCTAAGTGTGCTGATGAAGAATTTAAGGGTGTATCCGATGATACAGATGGTCTAAAAATTGATCTTTCATTTGATCATAATCAGTCAATCTTGGCACCTTATATTGCAACTGCTACCAAACCTAAAATCGCTGTCCTTAGAGAGCAGGGTATTAATGGTCAGATAGAGATGGCGGCGGCTTTCACCAAAGCTGAATTTGAAGCGGTGGATGTACACATGAGTGATATATTATCTGGCCGTGTGTCGCTGGCTGATTTTAAAGGTTTGGTAGCTTGTGGTGGTTTCTCATATGGCGATGTACTGGGTGCAGGCAGGGGCTGGGCCAGCTCAATTCTTTACAACTCACGCGCTAAAGATAACTTTCAAGCTTTCTTTGAACGTTCAGATAGCTTTGCGCTGGGTATTTGTAATGGTTGCCAAATGATGTCTAACTTAAGTGAAATTATCCCTGGATCATCTCACTGGCCAAGCTTTAATCGTAATATTTCAGAACAGTTTGAAGCAAGATTCTCATCCGTAAAAATTGGCGAATCAAATTCAATTTTCTTGAAAGACATGGCTGGTTCAATCATGCCAATTGCTATCGCTCATGGCGAGGGTCGTGCAATCTTTGATGATAATCAATCAAACCACAATATTGCACTTCAATATGTTGATCATCATGGTCAGCTAACACAAACCTACCCACACAATCCAAATGGCTCAGATAATGCTGTTGCAGGTGTGACTAGTGATTCTGGTCAAATTACCATTATGATGCCGCATCCAGAGCGTGTCTTTAGAGCAGTGCAGAACTCATACCATCCAAAAGATTGGGATGAGCGCAGCCCATGGATGAGGATGTTTGAAAATGCCAGAGCTTGGGTTGACTGATAATACGATTAAAAAATATCATTTAATCCGCTCTAAGCGCAAAACGCTGAGTTTGCAAATTAATAATAGTGCTCAGTTGGTAGTTCGCGCACCGCAAAGATTATCTATTAAAGAGGTAAATGCTTTTATTGATGAAAAGGCTGATTGGATAAATAAAAAATCCCGCTCAATAAAATCAAATTTAATACCAAAACCAAACTACTCGGAAGGTGAACAGTTTTTATATTTAGGTAATCAATACCCACTCACTCACAATACCGAGCAAAAGATAACGCTAAACTTTGACGGGGTGGCATTTAGACTAAATGGCGATGGATATTCAGCATTTCATGCATGGTACAAATTAGCTTTTAAAAAGATCGCGGTGCCTAGGCTTGAATACTATGCCGAGCTATACCAATTAAGCTATCAGCAAGTACGGCTTAAGGCACAAAAAACCTTATGGGGCTCATGCAGTAGCGTAAATAATATCAACCTAAACTATCTATTGATTAGAGCGCCGATATCAGTCGTTGACTATGTGATTGTGCATGAGCTTGCTCACACAAAACATAAAAATCACTCTAAGAGTTTTTGGCAATTAGTTGAAACTATATTGCCGGAGTATAAAGCCAGCAAGACTTGGCTTAAGAATAATGGCCACAAGTTACACAACTTATAGCCAAAAAATTATTTGTTGTTAAATTTGTCTGTCGCTGCTTCCATAGCGGCTTGTAACGTACCCATCTCTGACATTTCAACAATAATATCACCACCGCCAACAAGCTCGGAATTGAAATAAATTTGCGGGAAAGTCGGCCAATCTGCAAACGCTGGTAAGTTTTGAAAAACTTCTTGATCTTCAAAAATATTTACATAAGCAAACTCTACACCCGTTGAAGCTAGAGTTTGTGCAGCTTTTGCTGAAAAACCACACTGTGGGAATTGAGGTGTACCTTTCATATAAAGCACGACTGGTGCACTATCGACCTGATGTTGAATTCTGTTTAATACGTCCATGGAATTACTCCTGTGTTTGATTCTATTTTAAATGCCCGATCATTTTACTCTCATATTACCTATCATGCAATTACCTATTTTTTAATCGCTTGTGAAATCGTGTACTTTTGTCCTTGTTTGAGTTTTTTATAATTACCAAAAACTGACTTAAAGTTATCCTTAATAAAATGTCGTAAACCATTTATCGTAACAAACGTAATTCGACCGCCAGGCTTAAGTGCATCATAAGCATCGTATAAAATAATACTTAGTTGTTCTCTACCAACTTTGGCTGGCACATTTGATATTATCTGATCAAAATAATTATCCTTATTAACACTTAAAAAAGCATCTGATAAATAAGCATGGGCATTATTAATATTGTTTAATTTTGCATTATTATTTGATAATTCAACCGCAACAAAGTCTTTATCCACCATGTGTACTTCACCATCAAAACAAGACTTGGCAACACTCAAACCAATTGGCCCATAGCCACAACCTAAATCTAAACACTTATCGTCTTTAGTAATATCTAAATATTTCATCAACAACAAGGTACCTTCATCAATAGCACGTGGGCTAAATACACCCCATCTAGTCTTAAGGGTTAAATCATGGCCCAATAAATTGGCTTGAATACTGAGATCTTGTTTTAGCTTGGGAATGTCTTTACGTGAAAACATAATGATTACTAATTTTGTTGTTTAGCCGCCTTCTTTTTGGCTTTTGCTATAATAATCTGACTGGCATTATCTCCAATATGATCTTCACCTCTGGCTTTGGCTAATTGAATTTGACGCTCTCTTTCTCTATAACGACTGATTTGAGATTCACTACGAGAGCCATGACAACGTGGACATGAAACACCTTTTTCATAATGCGGATGCATTTTATCCTCATCAGTAATCGGATAGCGACAAGCATGGCACTGATCATATTGCCCTTGTTCAAGGTTGTGCTTAACTGCGACACGATCATCAAAAACAAAACACTCACCTTCCCATAAACTCTGACCCTCATCAACTTCTTCTAAATACTTTAAGATGCCACCATGCAAGTGATAAACCGTATCAAATCCTTGAGACTTTAAATAAGCAGTTGATTTTTCACAGCGAATACCGCCTGTACAAAACATCGCTACTTTCTTACCACGATACTGCTCTAAATTATTTTTTGTGTAGGTCGGAAATTCTCTAAAAGTTTCAGTGCTGGGATTAATTGCTCCTTTGAAACTACCAATTTCATACTCATAATTATTGCGAGTGTCGATAAGCACCACATCAGGATCACTGATCAGTGCGTTCCAATCTTGAGGGGAAACATAAGTACCAACAGAAGAAAGTGGATCGATATTGGATACGCCCAGAGTAACAATTTCTTTTTTAAGTTTAACTTTTAGGCGTTTAAAAGGTGTGTCTTTACTATGAGAAAATTTAATCTCTAAGTTATTAAATCGACCATCATCTTTAAGAAATTGCAACACTTTGTCGATTGATGCCTGAGAGCCACAAATAGTGCCATTCAAACCCTCCAGGGCTAAAAGAATAGTGCCTTTTACCTCTAATTTCGCCATAAGTTCACGCAAAGGCGTGCGAAATTCTTCAAAATCGTCTAAACGAACAAATTGATATAAGGCGCAAACAGTAAACATG
>DTVJ01000350.1 GCA_012963565.1 Piscirickettsiaceae bacterium | reverse complement strand
GTTTGTCAAAGAAGAGAAGATTAAATAACATAAAGTACATTAAGTGCGTTAAATATAGAGGAAAAAAATGAATAGATATTACGATAAAGATGCAGACTTAAATATTATTAAAGGCATGAAAGTTGCAATTATTGGTTATGGTTCACAAGGCCATGCTCATGCAAATAACCTACAAGATTCTGGGGTAGATGTGGTAGTTGGACTGCGTACGGGTTCTGCAAGCGAGAAAAAGGCAACTGGCTCAGGTTTGACAGTTAAGTCAATTGAAGAGGCGACAGCATGGGCAGATTTAGTCATGGTTCTTGCACCTGATGAATTTCAAGCTAAGATTTATACTGATAATATCGAGCCAAACCTCAAACAAGGCGCAACTTTAGCTTTTGCACATGGTTTAAATATTCATTATGATATGATTCAACCAAGATCTGACTTGAACATCATTATGATTGCACCAAAAGCGCCAGGTCATACAGTTCGTTCTGAGTTTGTTAAAGGTGGAGGAATCCCTGATTTAATTGCTGTTCAACAAGATGTATCAGGCAACGCAAAAGAAATTGCACTGTCTTACGCATCAGCGATTGGTGGCGGACGTACGGGTATTTTAGAAACAACATTTAGAGAAGAAACAGAAACTGATTTGTTCGGCGAACAGGTTGTGCTATGTGGAGGTACAACTGCACTAGTTCAAGCAGGCTTTGAAACTCTAGTTGAGGCAGGTTACGAGCCAGAGATGGCTTATTTTGAGTGCTTACATGAGTTAAAGCTAATTGTTGATTTAATGTATGAAGGTGGTATTGCTAATATGCGTTATTCAATTTCAAATACAGCTGAATATGGTGATGTAACACGTGGTCCTCGTATTGTGACTGATGAAACGAAAGTGGAAATGAAAAAAATCTTGGGTGAGATTCAAGATGGCTCATTTGCTAAAGAGTTTGTGGCCAATGTGGGTGATTTACCAGCACGACGTGAAGTTCAGCGTCAGCATCAAATTGAGCAAGTAGGTGAATCACTACGATCAA
>DTVJ01000349.1 GCA_012963565.1 Piscirickettsiaceae bacterium | reverse complement strand
TAAAGGATATCCTGGTACTCTCTCAGAGGGTACCCCTAAAAAACCACTGTTTGGGAACTGTTGTGCAAGCTGAATATAAAGTGCTTGATCCTCGATAAGCAGATATTCTGGTTCAACAAAAAATAAAGCATAACCAACGCGAACCAACAATGCCGACAGAAAGAGGAGTGTTACATCCTTTGCTATCTTACTACCCATCCTTTTCCAACACTACCATCAAACGAAATGCCATCAGACTACCCAAAAATGGAAGGATCCTCTCTTCT
Organism: Piscirickettsiaceae bacterium; assembly: GCA_012963565.1. Taxonomy (GTDB): domain Bacteria; phylum Pseudomonadota; class Gammaproteobacteria; order PS1; family Pseudothioglobaceae; genus Thioglobus_C. The sequence goes on along the minus strand of DTVJ01000349.1, from coordinate 757 downwards.
ATCTTTAGTATAGTATGTACCCACTTATAAGGTAGTAAAGACCACGACTTAAACCCTCCAGAGAGTGGATAGGCAAAAAGACTTAGCCAATCTGAACTATTTATCTTAAACCCCTTTACTGCTGCAAGAAATAGTTGCGAGTCCCGCTTAAAGAGTATTGTCGGAATTGCTTGATTGGAGTCATAAGGGTCTTTGTCTGCATCTACCTTACATGGTTCATTCATATCCCACTCCATTTCAACTGGCTCCTCGTGTCCCATTTTATACAGTAATTTACTGACAGGAGTAATACCAGGCTCCACCATAATCACCCTACCACCTGGCTTCAAAACACGCTGCGCTTCAGCAAAGAAGAGTAACGGACATTGCAGGTGGTGTAACACATCAAACAGTACAATATTTGAGAATACCTCATTGTCAAACGGAAGTGTTTGTGCATCAGCTACCACATCTAACCCTTCTGAGTGTTGAATATCACTTCTAATTATTCTGCTGGAACCAATCTTAAAGTTACCAATACCCCCGCCAATCTCTAGAGTATCGCCAGCTAACGCAACATTTTCAATTTTTTGATATAAATCACTGTATATAGCTCGCAAAACAGGCTTTTTATTCCAACTATTTTGATAATCTTCTAAGTTCATATCTATTGCAATACCTCGTTAGAATCTAACTCTATTTCTTTAATAATCTGATTTATACATTATATTAGCGCCAATGGCAAAAACAACTTATTTAAGAAGAAAGGAAAAGGGTG
>DTVJ01000348.1:3140-4234 GCA_012963565.1 Piscirickettsiaceae bacterium | reverse complement strand
AATCTGTTCAGCATCGTCCACTTGCAATGTCGAGCTAAACCCGAGTCGAATAACTAGATGTATTAAAAGATATATTAATATTATAGTTATTATGTTATTTTTTAGCTGAGAATTTTTTTTGTTAATCACATTTTTTTGTAGTTAATGTTTTTTCAACTAATTTTCTTTTTTTTCTGCCTTTAGAGTATAAAAGCAGATGGTCAAGAGCTCCCTTCTTAAGACAGGAAGATTTCTTTAATGCTTTAAAATTGTACAAGAATGATTTTAAATTTAAACCAAATAAAGATTTAATAAATGGCCTTGCAATAAGATAGGACAGTATCTCTTTATATTCATCATTTTTAAATTGAGCATACTTACATACAATTGCATCTAAACCTGATATATACCCAATATAGCTTCTCGAAAAAGAATCATGAACTTGATGTTTTACAATATCTTGATTGTTCCTAAGATGTATGCATTTTTTCTTTTGTATTTGATCTAAGAGAAAATCTCGATCTTGATGTCGCCTTAACTTTCCATCTAAAAAATTCTCTAATTCTGTCTTTTTAATTCTTGTGGAAATAGATGAAAATGTAATTGGGATTGCATTTGCAATCAGTAAAGATTCAAGCAAGTCATTTTCTATTACACCTGAAGGGAAATTTATTTTATTGATGTTGTTTCCTTTTTTAGTCACAAAACTATCGACAAGTACAGAGCATTCTGGATTGTCATCAAAGTATTTAACAATGCCATTCACTCTATCTGGTAAAAATTCATCATCTGAATCTAGAAAGGTAATTAGGCTTGAGTTTGAAGATTGAATGCCTTGATTTCTAGCATAATTTGCATTGTGATGATTCGTGTTTTGTACCAAGACAACTCTGTCGTCATTAATATTTTTAATAATTTTTAATGTATTATCAGTAGAGTTATCATCTGAAATGATAATTTCAATATCATTGCGTGAATTAATTGTAAGGCTATTTATGGCTTTTAGTAATGTTGCTTCCCTGTTATAAGTAGGGATGATTATGCTTAATTTTTTTTTCATAAACTATTTTTTTGAGAAGAAAACGATACAATCATATCGTGCCCTAATCCTATTT
>DTVJ01000348.1:0-3130 GCA_012963565.1 Piscirickettsiaceae bacterium | reverse complement strand
TTTAGATGGGCGTGAAGGTTTTTTAATGGCAGTATCCAACTCATATCGTGCCCTAATCCTATTTTTTTAATTGGAAAAGAAAGTATTTCAGATAAAATTTTTAAAAAATAGTCTGTGATTCTCCCTGAGTTTGGGCAAGAAGTGAGAGAAATTCTCCTTGTTAGTATTTTTTTTATTTTTAAGTTATGGTCATTACATAATAACTCAATACTATTTTTGCAATAGAAATTTATATGACCACCATGGCCAAATAAGTCATAGTAATCCCAGTTAGCTTTTAGTACACGAGCTGAGATGCTTCGAGCATTTCCAGTTGAAATGATTAAAATTCCATTACTATCTAATATTCTGAAAATTTCTTTCAGAATAGGATTTGGGTTTGGTATATGTTCAATTACCTCAAATAAAGAGATAACATCAAAAGAGTTATCATTAAATTTAGCGCTTTCAAGTGAGCCTATATGAACATCAAATCCATTTTGTTTGGCTATATTCCCCGGTTTTTTGGCTATTTCTACACCATACGCATTTAACCCATACTCTTTAGCCACGCCTAATGTAAAGCCATCCGAACACCCAATATCAAGATACCGACCATTTTTGATTGATTTTGGAATAAATTCTTTAAATATCTTGTTAAGTCTTTTAGTTCTTCTTTGTAAATCTTTCGTCTTTGGAGCGGTCCCTGAATGGTGTTCAAATTTTTGTATTGAATTATTAAAGTCGTCTAAAGAGCAATTGTTAAATTGATGTTGACATAAATTACAGTAAATTATCTCGTTGCTCTTTATAAAGATACCTGTCGAAAATAGTTTTTCACTATGACAAATAGGGCATTTTTTAATTAAACTAGTATTGTTCATTATTTTTGATATATTATTTTTACATACTTATAAAATGAGCCGATAGAGTTGGATACTGCCATTAAAAAACCTTCACGCCCATCTAAAAATCCCATGCGAATAAGGTAGATTCTAATAAATGTCCAAATAGAGTGAAGAATGGCAATGCCAATATTACTTTTCTTTCTTTCTTTATTTTCATTAGCCCAAATGGTTGAGTACTTATTCATTCGGTCCAAGGTGTCTTCTAGTTTGTCGGATCTATAGTGAACAATATGATTCTTTAGTATTCCAACCGCCCCATCAGTAATTATCTTTTCGTGTATCAAGTCATTTGTAAACTGACCTTCTCCTTTTTTTATTAGTCTAGTAACATGATCTGGCCACCAACCCCCATGTTTTAGGAACTTTCCACAATATGAAGAGAGTCTAGGTATTTTGTACGCATTAAATTCTTTCGATTGTACCGTTTCTAATATTTCATTTTTCAAATCTTCAGAAATAAATTCATCAGCATCTATGGATAATATCCAGTCTGATGTTGCATATGCCAATGCTCGATTTTTTTGGGGGCCAAATCCTGGCCAATCAACTTCATAAACTAAATTAGTGTATTGTTTTGATATCTTTACAGTGTTGTCATTACTTCCAGAATCTACAATAATAATTTCATCAGCCCATTTGACGGATTCAAGACACCTTTGTATATTGATAGATTCATTAAAGGTAATGATAATTATACTTATTGACATAATTTTATTATTTGAGTAATTTTTATGTGTTTATTAATATTTAAAGGACACACTAACTCTTTTAAAGAGTTTTCTTTTTTTAAATCAAATATACTTTAAAAAAGAAAACCTGTGTACTGTTGTTTTAATAAACAGTATAATTTTTGAAAATATATTAAATAAAATTTATCAGTATGAAATTAAAGGAATTGTTTTATATGTTTGGCTTAAAACCAAAAGTGAAAAGCTTTGGTTTAGATGTTGTCAATATTAACTATGGTGATAATCAAACTTGTGAATGGGCATTATGGAAAAACCCAAAATGCCCAGCATTACCAAAAATTGAAGATTATGATGTATTAAAATCATTTTTAGAGCCAGGCGATTTTGCAATAGATTTAGGTGCTCATGTTGGTGACACCGCTCTCTCTATGGCTCTATGTGTTGGCAAGAAAGGGTTAGTGTTAGCTTTGGAGCCAAACCCTGCTACTTATAAAATCCTTCAGGCTAATTCAGATCTGAATCAAGAGGCTACCAATATTGTTCCGATTAATGCGGCTGCTATGTCTGAAGACGGTGATTATGTATTCCAATACAATGAATCATCATTGATGAACGGAGGCTATCAAAAAGGCATTAGTCGATTTAAACATGCTTCTTTTTATAAGATAGATGTCCAGGGTCTTAATTTATCCCAGTTACTGACAAAAGATTACTCAGATAGATTGAAAAACTTAAGGTTTATTAAAACAGATCTAGAAGGTGGTGATTACACAGCATTTTTGACTATTAAGGATATTGTTATTAAATACATGCCAATCATTCAATCAGAGATTAATGGTGTAATGTCAAAAGATGTAAGGCTTGGTTATATTAGTGATCTCAAGAAAATGGGTTATCAGGTATTTTCATTAGGAAGTTTATATCTCGATAGCATCCAAAACTTAAATGATGAAATGGTTGGCTCAAGTGAAACATTTGATATTGTGGCAATCCCACCTAACTTACAAAAATATTTTTCAGAGTTTGATATTACATTTACTTAAGTTGGAGTATTAAGTATTTTTCGCCTCTATATAATGTTTTTTACTAATATCCCAGCCTAATTTTTCATCAAGCCAAAAACGTATTCGATGTTTTTTGTCTTTAAGTGTTACTTTATAGTTTGGGTTTTGTTCAAATTCTAATTCAGCCTCAGTTCTAAGCCAATCTTGTACAATTTTAGGGTGTGTTCCCGTAAATGGCCGTATCTCTGCTAAATCAATATTACCGTAAGTTGAAAATGTATTTGGCTCCTCATTCCCCCAGTATTTACCTACTTGTTTGATTTTTTCATTATTCCTTTCTACTTTTCTCATATGCCCATAGTGATAAATATGACAACCTGCATATGCAGCCTTTGGGTAGCGACCTTTTTTATTTTTATCCATCACTACAAAAAACAATCCATCTGGAGAGTAGTTACGAATGGTGTTGCGAATAATTCTCGGTGCTCTTTTATAGCCTGCAATACCCACTTGATTTGGTTTTCCATAAAAATGATAATAATCAAAGTAC
>DTVJ01000347.1 GCA_012963565.1 Piscirickettsiaceae bacterium | reverse complement strand
CCTAGTACAGTTGATAGCTTTGGTAATGAATGGAAGAGATTTAATCAAGCTAAAGTGTCAAATGATGAGCTAGCAAAAAACTTCAATGATTATTTTGAAATCTTTCCATGGGGTTCTATTGGTGAGAATTCTGTTGGATTTGATATGGGCTGTGGTTCAGGAAGATGGGCAAAATTTGTTGCACCAAAGGTAAAGCGTCTAAATTGTATTGATCCATCAGAGTCAATTTAAAAAGGTTTACAAATGTTGAATTTATTACTGGATCAGTGTCTGACGATGTTTTGGCAGAGAATAGTCAAGACTTTGGATATTCTTTGGGTGTTCTTCACCATGTTCCAGATACACCAAAGGCAATTGAGTCTTGTGTAAAGTTTCTTAAGCCCAACGCACCTTTTTTAGTTTACTTATATTACTCATTTGATAATAAATCCTTAGCATATAGGGGAATATGGAGGTTGACTGATATGTTTCGGAGGATCATATCTAGACTTCCGTCTAAAGTAAAAGATATCATTACTGATATAATTGCACTGACGGTATACTTCCCATTGGCTAAACTATCAAAGTTAATGAATTTTCTTAAAATTAATATTGAATCTATCCCTTTGTCATATTATAGAAATCATAGTTTTTATACAATGAGAACGGATTCTAGAGACCGTTTTGGAACGCCATTGGAAAAAAGATTTTCTAAAGAAGAGATTGAAAAAATGATGACAGATTCTGGACTAACCAATATTAAGTTTTCTAATAATCAGCCTTTTTGGTGCGCTGTAGGATTTAAGATTAATGATTGATTATGACGTTTAATATAAAATTTGATAGGGTTTATATATAAATGTGTGGTTTATTTGGAGCTCTGTATCATCCCCATCTAGCTTCTGTTGACATAGACAATTTTGCTAAAAAGGCATTGTCGGCATTAGATCATAGGGGTCCAGACGATTCTGGTACTTGGAAAGACAGTTCGTCAAGAATTATTTTAGGCCATACTCGTTTATCTATTCTAGATTTAACGGAAGCGG
>DTVJ01000346.1 GCA_012963565.1 Piscirickettsiaceae bacterium | reverse complement strand
GCAACCTTACCGGCTTGCTTAGCAGGACCTTTTGGAAATAACGCGTATAATTCTTTAGTAGTTAATTTTCCATCCCAGTCGCCTTTTAAGCCTTTAACCATGTTACGTTCGTTAGGTTGGTTAGCATTGTTATTGATGTACTCATCACGTAAGAAATTCATCAATTTGAAGCTATCTTCAGTTAAGTTAACACCTTCTTCTTCTGCAAGTTCTGCAGCGATATCTTCATTCCATGCGTTAAGGTCAACTAAGTAACCGTGAGCGTCTCTTTCTAAATCAGCTAATGCCATTTAACTTTCTCCAATGTAAATAATAATAAAAAGAAATTATTATATAATAACTTTTTTATTTATTTTAATATTTTTTATGACTATTGAAAATGCATCACCTTTTTTTGCATGGGACGTTTCCTCATATTTAGCGTTATTTTTAATAGTTGCCTTTTTAATAGTTTCTATTGATCAATTATTTGCCGATGATTCAGCAATTACAGATCCTCAAACAAAGAAGAAATCATTTTTAGGTAAGTTGCTTTATTTTGTTTGTTTTTTGAGATTTAAAAAATCAGAAAAATATCTAAACCGACCTAAATTAGTACAATGGTCTGCTGAGTTTTATCCTGTACTCTTGTTGGTATTTTTACTTAGAGGGTTTGTTGTAGAGCCATTTAGAATTCCATCAAACTCAATGATGCCTACTTTATTAACCGGTGATTTTATTTTGGTTAGTAAGTATGATTATGGTATTAGTCTACCGATACTTAATAAAAAAATTGTAGAGTTTAAAAAACCTGAAAGAGGTGACGTTGTGGTATTTAGATATCCTAACTATGAGAAGAAACCAGATTATAAGGGAGCTGATTTTATTAAACGTGTAATTGGTATTCCTGGAGATAAGATTACTTATCAAAACGATCATCTTCGAGTGAATGGCAACAAGATAGCTTATAAGGATTTTGGTCTTTACCAAGGTGTTGAGTCGGGCATTCAAATGACGGGTTTTAAGTATAAGCGTGAGTTGTTAGATAATAATCCACATGACATCTTGTTAGATCCCAAAGGACACTCTAGAGGGGTGAAGGCAACGGTACCAGCGGGACATTATTTTGTCATGGGTGATAATCGTTCTCGTAGTAGCGATTCTCGTTTTTGGGGATTTGTGCCAGAAAAATATATTATTGGTAAGGCATTTGGTATCTGGATGCACTGGGATGACTCAGTTAAGCTAGATCGAGTCGGAGGCTTCGATTAGCCTGTAAGCTTAAATCTAGTTAATGTGCTTTAAGATATTGTTTAACTCTTCAGCAGATTTATAATGAATAACAATCTTACCTTTATTGTTGCCGGATTGTTTAATCTCAGTTTTAGATTCCAGTTTCTTGCTTAAAGATTGTATTAATGCTTCAATATGCGGATCCACTGAGGTGGGTTTCTTAGGTTTTGGATTCAGCACTCTTTTAACCAATTCTTCGGTTTGACGTACGGATAAAGATCTTTTAACCACTTGATTAGCCACATCAAACTGCTGCTCTTCTTTTAAAGATAACAGTGCACGCGCATGACCCATCTCTAAATCACCGTTACCGAGTAGTTGTTTGACAGAATCATTCAGTTGCAATAGGCGAATCAAGTTACTGACGGCAGAACGAGAACGACCCACAACATGCGAAATTTCTGCATGTGTCATTTTGAAGTCTTCAATCAGTTGTTGTAGTGCTTTTGCCTCTTCAAGTGGTGTGAGTGACTCACGTTGAATATTTTCAATTAGACCAATTGCAAGCGCAACTTGATCGTCAATCTCACGAATAATGGCGGGTATTTCACTAAGACCGGCAATCTGAGCAGCACGCCAGCGTCTTTCACCCGCAATGATTTCATATTTATCGTAAGTAATCTTACGAACAACTATTGGTTGAATAACACCTTGAGAGGTAATCGACTCAGCTAGCTCATTAAGTGTCTCTGGATTAATGTCATCTCTAGGCTGAAACTTTCCTCGTTGTAATGAATTAACATTCAACATTTTTAGGTTATTGTTGGGGTTAGATTGACCACTTGCAGAGGAGACTTGCCCCAACAATATATCTAATCCACGACCTAGTTTTGTAATTTTTGCCATTATCCTTTACTGTGTTTTTCTGAGCACTTCACTGGCTAAAGAAATATACGAGATTGCCCCTTTGGATGATCTAGCGTAATTAATTGCCGACAGACCAAAACTTGGTGCTTCGGCCAATTTTACATTTCTGGGGATGATTGTTTTAAATACTTTGTGTGAAAAATATTGCAATAGTTGAATGGATACTTCATTGGATAGATTGTTACGCGTATCAAACATGGTGCGAATTAGTCCTGTAATTTCCAACTCAGGATTGGTAGTAGCTTGAATCTTTTCAATAGTTTGTATTAGTGCGGTTAAACCTTCTAGAGCGTAGTATTCGCATTGCATTGGAATGATAATACCGTTAGATGCAGTAAAAGCATTAATGGTGAGCATATTGAGAGAAGGTGGGCAGTCAATGACAACGTAGTCGTATTTATCCTCAACTTTCGCAAGCGCTTCCTTTAATTTGTATTCAGAATTTTTACGGTTGAGCAACGCTATTTCTGCAGCAATTAAATCCGTATTAGAGGGTAGTACGTCAATCTCAACATTTGGCGCATGTACGGTTGCTTCACTGATACTGCATTCATCTAACAGTAGCTCGCAAACAGAATTATCTAGATTGTATTTATCAATACCACAACCCATGGTAGCGTTACCTTGAGGGTCAATATCGATTAATAGGACACGTTTTTTAATGGCTTTTAAAGCGGCACTCAAATTAACAGCAGTGGTGGTTTTACCCACGCCACCTTTTTGATTTGCAACAGAAAGAACAACAGCCATATTATTTATTAAGGACAGTTAGCGCCTTAAGTAAGTTACTTGCCTCGTGTACGAAGTAGTCTTTCTTGAGTTTTTCAATTGCTATCTTATCTTCTTCAGCTTGCTTATTTTCCTGAGCTACTATGATTTCATCAAAAGATAGCTTAGAAGGGTCTTCAACTTCTAGGTGTCCATTAAGATCTTTCTCTTTAGTGTCGATGACAGACTTTTCTTTTTCATTCTCAAGACTGATATTTTTTAAAGCGATATCGGGCTCAATACCTTTGGCTTGAATAGAGCGACCTGATGGTGTGTAGTAGCGTGCTGTGGTTACTTTTAGGCCGTAACCATCTTCTAATTCAATGATGGTTTGAACGGAGCCTTTACCAAAGGAAGTACTACCCATAATAATGGCACGGTTATGGTCTTGCAGAGCACCTGCTACAATTTCTGCTGCTGAGGCAGAACCTTCATTAATTAGAACGACAATAGGGGAACCCAACATAATATCTCCAGGCTCGGTCTTAAATTTAAGCTTAGAGCTTGGAATACGACCTTCGGTATAAACTACCAAGCCTTTTTTATCAATAAATAGATTAGACACATCAACGGCACCTTCTAAAACACCGCCTGGATTATTTCTTAGATCAAGGATTAATGATTCGAGGTAACGATCGTTCTCTTTTACCAATTTAGAAAGTGTATCTTTTAACAAATCAGCGGTAGGATTTTGGAAGCTAGAAATACGAATATAACCAATATCTTCTTCTAGCAAATACCCCTTAACAGAAGTAATGGTGATAATCTCACGAGTAATGTCAACTACAAAAGGTTTTGTGTTTTTACGTACAATGGTCAATTGGACGTCAGTGTCTGGCTCACCGCGCATTAGCTCAACTCCATCTTCCAATGTCATGCCACGCACGGGTGTATCATTAATTTTGACAATTAAATCACCCGCTTGGATGCCAGCTCGATAGGCAGGTGTATCATCGATTGGGGAGATAACTTTGATGACATCATCTTTCATACCAATCACGATACCCAGTCCGCCAAATTTTCCAGAGGCACTTTCGAGTAAGCTTTTTTGTTCTTTAGGCTCTAGATAATTTGAATGAGGATCAAGCCCCGTGACCATGCCTTTGATAGCAGCTTCAAAAAGTTGTTTATTAGTAACTTCATCAACATAAAGCTGTTTAATATTGCTAAATACTGTGGTGAATGATTCTAAATCTTGAAAGAAAGCTTCCAGTCTTTGTTCTTCATCATCGGTTTGTGCATAAGCAGGTGAGAGACCAAAAAAAGTAAAAAAGAGCGCTAAAAAGAGTGAGTGTTTAAAAAAATTGAAGAAAGTCATAATATAATTGTTT
>DTVJ01000345.1 GCA_012963565.1 Piscirickettsiaceae bacterium | reverse complement strand
CATACGCTGTGATAGTTCACTATGTTCACGGCGTGAGTTTTCTAACTCTTCACGAGATTTAGCTTGATAACCCAGTCGAATTTCATTTAATCTTTGACTGGCTTCCTCTAGTGAGGCATCAGCCCCTTTTATAATGGCCTTGTCTTCATCAATCTTACTAAATAAGGAGCTCTGATCTTTTAACAAGGTCAAATGATTGTAGCGATTGGTTAGTTCATCTTTTAATAATTCTTCACTTATGTCAACCTGCTCTTGCAATAACTTAAGCTCATTTTCTGAATGAGCCAAACGTGAAGTTACTTGCTGAATCGCTTGTTCTTTTTGCAAAACCAACCCTTGTTGACTTGCAATTCCACTTAAATATTGATCTCGACGTGCTTCAAATAATGCTCTTTCCTGCTCTACTAGTTCTGGTGTTCTTTCCTCCGATTCAGGTGTAAAAACAATTCCTTCGCTGCCAATTGACTCTGCATTCAATCTTGCCATTTGTACTGTTAATGTAGCTAGTCTAACAAACATTTCACCTACATTTGCTTCACTGTCTGTACTTTCAAGCTCAATTAATGGTTGATCAGTAACTACTTGCTCGCCTTCTTCTACATAAATTTTACGGACAATACCGCCTTCTAAATGCTGAATAATTTTAATTTGAGAACTAGGCACAACACTACCCATTGTTGAACTAACTACATCCAACTTACCGATATACATCCACATACCGGCTGCAATTACCAGCGCAATCAATAGTGCCAATATTCCACTCGCAGAATCAGCATTCTTTCCTTTATTCGGCATTCTGTGATTGTCTCCTTTTTATTTGTATTAGACTTGCTACTTTGACTCGGGTTAACGGTCGATTGTTTTTTCTGCACTTTTGGTATCGGCTTAACCCCTAAATCCACAAGATAGTCAGCAATCTTAAGAAACTCTTTATCATGTGAGATTACAACAATAGTCTTTCCTTGACTCATAAGTTGCTGGAATAGTGTATAGACTGCACCCCGACCCTCTTCGTCTAGTCCTTCAGTTGGTTCATCGGCTATAAATAAATTTCCATCTGTGGCCAAAGCTCGTGCTAAGGCAATCCGGCGACGAATCCCTAAGGCCAAGTGCTTTCCACCTTCATGAATTACCATTGCCAAACCATCAGGACTATTATCCAAAAAGTTTCGTAGTCCTGCCATACGAATAATCTCATTCAATCGAGTATCATCGATTTCTGGATTTGCCAATGAAATATTTTCTCTTAATGTGCCAGTCACAAACACAGGCTCCTGCGGCAGATAACTAATCTGCTGTCGCCACCATGGTAACGCCATTTGATTTAAAACCAAACCATCCACATTAATTTGCCCACGAGTTGGCTCAATTATTCCTACCAGTAATCTTGCCAGTGTGGTTTTTCCAGAGCCATTGGGGCCAATAATAGCAGTTACCTTGCCGGGATCCAGGTGCAGATTCATTGACTCAAAAAGAGGAACGGAAGAGCCTGGATAGACGAATGCCAGATCCTGAAACTCCAATCCTCCATTGTACTTTTTAAGAGCTGTACCCTCACTACGCTCCAATGGTAAGCTCATAAACTCATTTAAACGAATTTTTGCCTGTTTGGCGTTGGAAAAATTTTCACCCATCTGTGATAATTTCGAAACTGGCATCAATGCACGCCCAGCAAGAATATTTGCACCAATCATTGCACCAACACTAAGGTCGCCATTGACAGCTTGCAGAGCACCAACAGAGATGATTGCTATGGTCTGAATGCTTGTAAGTACTGCAATCCTAGCCTGTAAAATATCACGAGATTGGGCAATACTTCCTACCAACGAAGAAAATAGATGGTCTATTTTATGCCACCCTTTAACGAAAAAGGCAGTACCATTAAAGGCTCTCAAGGTTTCAGCCTCAGTAATGGCAGAACCTAACAAAGCAGAACGCTCTGCATTCCCATCCTGCAGCTGTTTTGTTACAGCACGCCCTGAAAATTGCACTACCAATGAGATCAATACAACGAGGAACATAATAATTATACTAATTAGTGCCAATGCTGGGCTTAATAGCCAAAGTACGAAGACAAATAGAAAAGCAAAGGGGAGATCTAAAACAGCGGCTATCGTTTGTGGCGAGGTTATGGAGCGTAGTGTATCAATCCCACGAATAATCTCTTGGCGCTGACCAATTGGTACGCGGTCTAACACTGCGGTTTTTGTCTGTAACAACATGAAGAATGATTTTTCTGATAGCTGAGAATTCTCCCCCTCATTTTGAAGCGTAATCAAACGTCTACGTACTGCACGAAAAGCCAATTCAAATAGAATTGCAATCAATGTTCCTGCAATTAGAGTCACTAATGTTGTAGTTATTCCATAAGAGACGAAACGATTTAGGACTTGAATGACAAATAATGAGGTTGCTAGAGCCAGCAAGTTGATAAAAAAACTTGCCGAGACTAGCTGGAATGAAATCCAAGGATTTTGGGCGAAACGCCGAAATAGCTCAGCCATAAAGATAAATTACCACTTCAATATAATCTTCTACCTTATACGATAATACAACTAAGCAGCAACATTGACTATGATATCAGCTTCAGCAAACTCGAACTCAATTCCCTTAAGAACCACAATTAGGTTATCAGTACCTCTATCAAATTCACCTACTGTACCACCCACATCTTCGAAAATCAACAAGTCACCAGAGTCATCACCGGTTGTTTTAACCTCCTGGGTAATACTAGCAAAGGTGAATGATTTCTCACCCACCGCATGATTTGAATCAATAGCATTCAGTATGGCATTCGTAGGCATTCCAAAATGAAGTACATCTCCATCTGTGTGACTGAAATCCTTGATTTTTACGAATTTCTTGTCAGTAGAATCACCAGTGAATGTACCATTAGTTGACCAATCTGAGGCTAAAATAACAAATGTATCAGCACCTGAGCCACCCTTCATAATATCTACTCTTGAACCTCCCTGCCCAGAACCATCGCCACCACCAATCAGGATATCGTCGCCAGACTTACCGATCAACTTATCTTTAAGTCTACCGCCAATCAGGATATCGTCGCCTTGACCGCCTACAAGTTTGTCTTTACCATCACCGCCAATCAGAACATCGTTACCCTTATTACCAATCAGCTTGTCATTACCATCATGACCATCAATACGGTCATCGCCGGCTCTACCAAGAATAATGTCTTTGTTACTAGTACCTGATAACGTGTCTCCACCAGTGGTTCCTATCATTTTGTTAATACCAGAAAGACTTAGATCACCCACATCAGCTTCAGTTTTAAGAGTGCCTAGCGTGGCATCTACTCCACTATTAGCTTGAGTTAATGTGCTCGGATCAAAATTACCGCCACTCATATAAGCAGCCTTAATTGAACCACTAGTTTCAAACAAATTATCTAAATAAACACCGATATCCAGATCTTCTAAAGCTATACGTGCTTGTGCAATATTAGCTGTAACTGTATCATGAGTTCCAGTTAAATTTACAGCATCTATTAGATCTTTCGCTGCACCAATAGCAATAGCTGCTCCTGTTTTCACCACAGCTTCAAACGCACCACTTTTGGTTGAAATATCGGTTATTAACGCAGCCAAGCCCGTATTAAAATTACTATGTGCAATTGCATTTGCAACTGCTCCATTCACACTAGCTTCTGAAATACTATTACCTAGGTTATTTATTTGTTCTTGTAATATGGATGTTACTCCACCATTCGCATCAGGGTTCATGAGTACCATCCACTCGGCAGGTGTATAAGCGCTGCCAAATATGGTAACTTTAGCATTGTACGAACTATCTATCGCATTGGCATCAGTAATACCTAAGGCTGCTTTGATCTTAGAAATCATGGCATTGCTAGTATTTGCAATTGTAGTGTCGACCACAGTTTTTACTTTACTAGAGTCACTCAAGAAATTGCTTGAGCTATCACTAGCAATTGCTACAGACAACTCAGTCTTTAACTGAGCTTTCATAGTTTGCATTAAGTCATCAATACCCGAAATCGTTGCTTTTCCTACTGGAACAGTAAGTAGCACTGCCCCTCCACCATCATTATAAGCATTAAGGAAACCCGAATTTGAGTTATATCCACTTAACAGCATGTTATACATACCACTATTACCATTCATCATGTTATTCATCATTGATGAGGCTTTTTGTGCAACAAACGCACCGGCTTTGGCCACAGCTGTTGCTGTCATTTCAATCATCTGGTTTTGAACCA
>DTVJ01000344.1 GCA_012963565.1 Piscirickettsiaceae bacterium | reverse complement strand
TTCTGGACCATCAGTGCGAATCACTTGACCAATTTGATAGTGCTGTAATCTAGCAATAAAGAAATGCCCTACGGTTAGACTAATAAATAGTGCCGCTAACATGGCGAGCACAGCCCGTACAGTTAAGTAGCGTAGAACATCAAAACCTGGATCAAACTCGGTAAGAAAGCTAATTAATTCTAAAAACATTAGTCTATGTCATTAATAGTTAAAAGTTCTAAGTTAAAAATCATCAGTGATTCTTGAGAGAGGCTACCACGAGCATCATTGCCATAGATTTGCGCATAAGAAGCGATAATGGTACGCTTTTCACCTGCACTCATGGTTAATACTGATTGATCAATAATTTCAATGATGGTGCCTGTGCCTGCAGCAAATGGAAGCGGATCGCCAACTTCGCGCATGTTTGTGCCATCATCTAAATCAATCGATAGATTAACTTTAACTAAATCTCCTTGTTTGGGGGGCTCCCCATTACCTGATTGATTGATCTGCACATAATGACCTTCTGGCGCGACTTTAGCATTAGGATAGTTGACTTTAACAAAGTTGATTAGCTTCTGCCTTTTCTTGGTTTGTTTAGCCTCTTCTTTGGCTAAATATTTTTGATTGTATGCTTGAAAAGCAGTTTCATCAGTTTTGAAATTTTTTGCCTTATCGCCAATACGAATGATTTTTACCTTACGAATAAAGTCATCTTTTTTAATGACATTGACTACACTCATACCCTCAACCACATGGCCAAATACGGTGTGCTTACCATCTAGCCAGGGTGTGGCATTATGAGTGATAAAAAATTGTGAACCATTGGTATTTGGACCGGAATTGGCCATCGATAAAATACCACCTTTGTGATGTGTTAGATCAGTAATTTCATCAGCAAATTGATACCCTGGACCACCAGTGCCATTGCCTTTAGGATCGCCACCTTGAATCATAAAGTCATCAATTACGCGATGAAACTTTAAGCCATTGTAAAAAGGTTTTCCAATTTGAATATTTGAGTGTTTTTTGCCTTCTGCCAAGCC
>DTVJ01000343.1 GCA_012963565.1 Piscirickettsiaceae bacterium | reverse complement strand
ATTGCTTTATACCTATTTTTTCTAAAATTATTGCTGCTTCAATAGAAAATGGAGATGACCAAAAATCTAATCCTAGACTACGAGAGTGCTCTGCCAATTCAAGCCATTGCTCTGCAGAAAACTCCATTCTTTTCCAGTAATCATACCGACTTTTATCTTGTGAGCTAAACTTCACTCTCCAAGGCTCATCAAGTGTACTTTCTGATTTAGCAATATGAGTCTGGAATTTAACCGCATCTGCTCCCGCATCAGCAATCGCATCAATATATGCATGAGCTAAACCGAGACTCCCGTCATGCGCTTGGGCAACTTCAGCAATAATGTAACATGAATTGTCTAAAAGGCCAAGACGGGATGGTTTTAAATTAATCATATCTAAAGATCATTAGGAACTCTTAAATGAATATACAAATTATCGCTTTGATGAGTACTCTCTAAATACCCTTTCCAAAAGTTATCTGCAAGTGCATTAATTCCTTGTATTTTCTTCACACCAGTTGGCAGTTTATCTCGTAACCAATGAAGTGTATTGGACATACCGTATCGATGAATATACTTCATCTCAACTATTTCAAAGCCAGCAGATTTAGCACAAAATTCTAAACTATTAGCATCAAAATACCATCTATGTTGAGTTCTATAAAAAAACGAAGGAAAGTCATCTGGCATAAGCGACATTAGAATGTCATCTCTATTTGGTGTGGAGATTAAAAGATCGGCGCCAGGCTTTAATAACAGTCTAATATCTTCTAGAAACAATCGTGGGTTTAATACGTGCTCAATGACTTGAATCGAGAAACCAAGATCAAAATACTTTTCTCTACCCTTATTAGTACAATCCTGAATAGATGAATATGCCTCATACCCTTTTTCAATAATGCTTGTTAAATAAGGAGAGCATGGCTCAATACCTACTTGATTTTTAGATGCCCCACTCAATGCATCAAGCAAATGTCCACTACCACAACCTATATCAACAATATTTTTATTACGAAAACTATGTGGCCACAATACTTCAAATGTATATTTATG
>DTVJ01000342.1 GCA_012963565.1 Piscirickettsiaceae bacterium | reverse complement strand
AGTAGAGCCATCTAACAACGCCAAACCAAAAACCAATGTTACGCTGTACAAAGATGCTACCAGTAAAATTAGCCTTGTTTTCTTCAAAGGATACAACAAAATCATGCTACTTGATGAAAATGCACTCAACTCTTCCTTTATCAAAATGTTCTTTTTTGAAGAATTCGATCCAAATCTGTTTGAACTACGGATTAGAAATAACCACGCAAAACTCTATAGAGTAAAGTGACAAATTTTTACACAAAACATTAACTAACATAACTCAACAGGAGACATTTAACTATGCAACAACGCAACTTCTACAACAACATCATGGTATTAGATAAAGAGAAGCATAAAGATTTGCGCCTAAAAGTAGATAATAACTACCATATTTTCTCCAACACCAACGCTCTACCAATTGCAGGGGTTGAGTTTATAGAAGCTTCAAGAGAACACGCAATCGCCTTTATTAACTACCAAAATGAAGGCATTATCCCAGTCTATATTTTAGGGCTTAGAGACAATGAAAACCTACTACTAAATCCTGACAATAGTTGGAAATATCGTTATGTACCAGCTTTTGTACGTCGCTACCCATACATCATGGTCGAACCTAACGAAGAAGGTAAATCTGCGATTTGCATTGACGCGGACTATGAAGGAATTAACGATCCGAAGGGAGATTCAATCTTCATCCAAGAAAAAGATAAAATTATGCCAGCCCCACCACTAGAATCTGCCATGGAGATGCTACAAGACTTCAATGCTCAACTAACTAGAACCAGAGAGTTTACAAAACGTTTAGAAGAGTACGATCTACTCCAAGAGATCGCCCCTCAGATAAATCTTGCAGATGGTAGAGACTTCTCCATAGGAGGTATTTACACCATTGATGAGAAAAAACTACTAGAACTAGAAGATGAAAAAGCACTAACGCTCTACCGCTCTGGTGAAATGGCATGGATTTACAACCAACTGGCCTCACTCTCAAACCTGCTTCGTCTAGCGGACTGTATACCTACTAAAGACAAAAAAGTGGTGTCGAAAAAAT
>DTVJ01000341.1 GCA_012963565.1 Piscirickettsiaceae bacterium | reverse complement strand
AGATTGCACTCACTGGTGGCATTGCCTGCGGTAAATCAAGCGTTAGCCAAATTTTTAAAGAAATGGGGGTGCCGATTATTGATCTTGATGTGATTGCTCGAGAAGTGGTAGAGCCCAATACTCAAGGTTTGACTGAACTGGTATCGAACTTTGGAGATGGTATCCTCAATGCTGACAAAACGCTTAATCGACAATCTTTGCGCCAGCAATTATTCGATCATCCATCTAAGCAGCAATTGATTGAAGAAATTTTGCATCCAAAAATTTTGGCGCGTATGCAAAGAGACATCGAAAATCTCAACACTCAACTGGTCATTGTTGAGGTGCCATTATTAGTCGAGCAAAACCTATCACACTTATTCGATCGCGCCATAGTGGTAGATTGTAGAGAACAAAATCAACTCAAAAGGTTACTACAACGTGAAAATATTGACGAAGACTTAGCCAAAACAATGATTTCAGCTCAAGCCAGCCGAGAACAACGTCTAGAATTAGGTGAAAAAATATCGACCGATGTGATTGAAAATAATTCGGATATTTTGTCTTTAGAACAAAAAGTAAAGGATTTGGCGCAACAGTTACTTGATTTGTAGGCGTTTAACCACCTTGCCACCAACCAAATGCTCGGTGATGATTTCATCGATGTCTTCTTTATCGATATATTGATACCAAATATTATCAGGGTACACGACAGCGACTGGCCCGTGTTCACAGCGTCCTAAACAACGCGATTCGCTCACACCAATTTTTCCCTCACCGAGCATACCTGCATCACGACATTTGTCTTTTGCATGGCGATACATTTTTTTAGCGTCGAGTTGCGAACAGCAAGCCTTGCCATCATCACGCACGTTGTTACAGAAAAAAATGTGGTGTGTGTAATAACTCATAGTTCTATTGCTCTTTGATAACAGTGTTTTTTATCAATACCGGTAATTTTAGCTGCTAATTTAGCTGCTTTCGATGCGCCCATTTCAGTCAAAAGTATGGGTAATATTTTATCCAGTTTTTCTTCTCCAATCACTTTATTATT
>DTVJ01000340.1:700-1037 GCA_012963565.1 Piscirickettsiaceae bacterium | reverse complement strand
GAGTAACGAATTGTTGCATCACGCTTTTACATATTGGTAGATCGCTTAACTGTTTGGCTTTGAGGAGGAGGCGACTATTTGGCGACAAATTTATTACTTTGGCCCATAGTTTTATTGTTTTATTATTTATTTTTGATAAGTTGCTGAAACAGCCAAAAGTAACGTATTCATTATTCAGAGCAGGTAGTGTTGCAACTTCAATGTCAACACTAGGGGGCGTGAAACACCAACGAGTTTCCGGTAACCTCCAAATCTTCTCTGTAAAGTGCTTTTCATTACTAGGAGGTGTTAAATACGGATCTCCTAATAGATAATCAATTTCATTCACCCCAGTTGT
>DTVJ01000340.1:0-670 GCA_012963565.1 Piscirickettsiaceae bacterium | reverse complement strand
ACCCTAACCAACTAACCTGAATAGGGGATGGTTTCAAGCTAAACATAGGAAGCCTGTTAAATTTTGTATGCCCTGACAAGTCTATTAGTATGTGTATCCCATCAGCATGTATTAGATTTGCAGCAGTCTCGTCGTCTTTACCATAAATAGACCTCCAAATAGAAAAAAACGGTTTAATTCGTTTGCTCAATTCATCAGTTTTTGGTGTTGTTGGATAAGCAATTAGTTCAATCATAGTAAAATTAATACACGACAAAACACTCTCAAGAAAATATCCTACTGGATGGTTGCGTAGGTCACCAGACACAAATCCAATGCGTAATTTTATAGGAAATGATAAGCACTGATAACTTGAGAATTGTATTTTCGCCTTTTCAGTAACAAATTTTCCAAATTGATTAGCTATAGTAATAACATCTGTAAAGTTAAAATTTGAAGTGTAATTGAGAGACATTAATAAGTTATTGTAAGCCTTCGCATAATCAGGTTGAAGCTGAATTGCCTTTTTATAACTTTCTATAGCCTTTTCTGGCTGACCAATTGCTAGCAGAGCCATACCATGATTATTGTAAGCCTTCGCATAATCAGGTTGAAGCTGAATTGCCTTATTGTAGCTTTCTATAGCCTTATTTATCTGGCCTAATTCTTGAAAAGCAACACCACGATTATT
>DTVJ01000339.1 GCA_012963565.1 Piscirickettsiaceae bacterium | reverse complement strand
GAAACATATAATCAAATTTATAGTCACTCAGCAGTGTCAAATCAGCCTTGTTATTGATATTACCACACACAATATCACCGGTAAAGCCAATTAAGTTTTTGTAATGACCAAAACTTTGTAGATTGCCATTGGCAAAAGTGACTTCGCTCCTAAAACAGTCAAAAATTACCACGTGAGAATTAGGGTAATTCTCTTGAAAATAAAAAGCCAGATTACTACCAATAAATCCCGCGCCACCGGTAATTAAAATGGTTTTGTCATTAAAGTTTGTGTCGCTATAGGTCATATGTTTATTTGATAATTTCAATGCTATCTTTAATGGATTTTAATATAAATCCAGCTCTAGAGTTAGCTTCATCAATGTCATGACCGGTTTTGACTAAAATAGTATTTAAAATCCCTGAAGCATTTGCAGCACTAACATCAGCCTCTTTATCCCCTATTATCCAAGAGTTTCTCATGTCAATATTGTATTTTATCTTAGCCTCTAATAGCATACCTGGCTTTGGTTTACGACAATTACAAGTGGATCCTGGCCCATGTGGACAAAAGAATACGTCAAGTATATTAATACCATAATCAAAAAATTGCTCTATCATCCATTGATTAAGCTTATGAAAATCTCGCTCTTGATAGTAACCTCTAGCAATACCCGATTGGTTGGTAACAACAATCAGTTGGTAACCAAGTTTTTGAAAATATTGACAGGCCTCAAAAACACCATCAATAAACTCAAAATCCTCTTTCCTGTAAAGATAATTTTTGTCTTTATTAATGACCCCATCACGGTCAAGAAAGATAGCTCTTTGTCGCATTGTTATTTGAATTTTGAGTTTTATAGCAATAATACACTTGATTCAACATAACAAGCAAAAAACAACCTAGTTGTTTCCAGCAATTTCGCTTGAAAGAACTAGGTTAAATTAATACATAATTTTGAGTCAATTAGCGTATTATATTTTTTTAATTATTAGAGGCGAACTACTATCTTTTAAACTATTGTTTCTATCTGAGACCAAGGTGCGGTAGCCTACATGA
>DTVJ01000338.1 GCA_012963565.1 Piscirickettsiaceae bacterium | reverse complement strand
GAAATATGCAATACGCATGTATTTTTTAATGAGGAAGATTTGGATCGTATTTTTACAAGAAAATAGAATTTGAAAAAATATTATTTGTTTCTTACATCAATTTATTTAAAAATTCTATTGTAACTAATAGCATTAAGAGTGGCCTAATTTGCAATATAGATTTTTAAGGTGTATAGTTCGTAACCAATTGACTGTGGAGAAAGCTATAAAATCTTACTGTTTTTATGGTTGCAATAAGTTGTTTTATATAATTAAAATTATTCCTATTTCATTGAAACATGGTCAGTATCTTTTTAACTTTGTGAGGAAAGTTATATGTTAAAGATTATAAATTTAGTACTGGTTTCGGTTAGTTTGTTATTAGTTTCCGTTGTTAATGCAGGTATTGAAATGGGGGCGAACAAAGTCTTTGGAGATAATCCGAAGTCCCAACCATTCGTTGGAACAAAATTAAAGTTAAATGAGAATGCTAATGCATTTGTCTTGGTCTTAAATAGCGGAATAACGAAAAAAATCGATATTATTGCTCTTGATGATGCAGTTTTTAATCTTGGTTTGGATACAGACTTAATTAAATCCAATTCCAAAGATCAAGTCGACCTAGGCATAAAATCTTCTATAACGGTTAGTTTTTAGTAATTTGTTCGGTTTTTCTTTTTCTGAATAGAACGAATTTTTAACACGCGTTCCTGTAACTGTTTAGACAATTGTCTGCGATTTGTGTCTTTATATAATAGCGATAAATTTTCAAGAATAATGGCTACATCTGAATGAAATAACCCAAGGTTTTTTTCGACTGAAGTCAAGGCACGTTTATATAATAACTCTGCTTCATCAAACCTTTTAAGATGATTATTTAAAAGGGCTAGATTGGTTTGTGTTCTGGCAACATCAAGATGATTTGGTCCAAGTGTATCTTTGCGAATTTTAAGCGCACGTCTATACAGAGGCTCTGCTTTTTGGTAATTACCAATTGTATGGTAGATGAAAGCTAACACATTAAGACTACTTGCTGTGCTTGGGTGTTTTTCTCCGATA
>DTVJ01000337.1 GCA_012963565.1 Piscirickettsiaceae bacterium | reverse complement strand
GATGGTTGGAGCATTGTGGACCGGATGAGGATGACCATCTCCAAAATAAATAACTGAAACGCGTTTTTCGCCCTTTAAAACCGCTGACCAAGCATCTCCAACTGCTAGCGGGACCGTGCCACCAACAATAGGTGTGGAACCCATAAAGCCAACTTCCAAATCAATAAGATGCATTGATCCGCCACGACCACCACAACATCCTGTTTCTTTCCCATATAGCTCCGCAATCATTTTCTTTAGACTGCCGCCTTTTGCAAAATAGTGTCCATGTGATCGATGATTACTATACACATGATCTTCTCTAGATAGGTGCATCGAAATACCTACAGGGATTGCCTCTTGTCCAATGCTAAGATGTACAGGACATCGCATTTGCCACTCTGAATATCTTTCAGCAATAGACTCTTCAATTTTCCTAATTCTTAACAATTGGGTATAAATAGAAAATAACTCTGTTTCTGCCTCTAACAAAAGCTGTTGGTACTGACTGGTCATCATTTATCTAAATAAAGTTAATATGCTCTATCGTTTGATGATCAATAGCATCAATATATCTATTAACCTCGTCCATTCTACAGTTAAGGCGGCATTCCGAAATATCCAAATCATGTTTTACGAACTCAAAATTCTTTTTGCGCTTATCGCCTTCCCATATTTCTTGAAATGTATTGTCATTTATATTTCCTAAATCAAAACGATCATCTAGTAAATATGCGCTACAACTAAATACCCTTCCATCAGCCATGACATACGCCCATAAATTAGGTGTTGCATAGCATTTCTTATAGCGATGATCATTGCCTTCTATATATTTTTTCATTGTATGACCGCGAAAAATCACTTGAAAATCATCAGAAGACATGTTGGTAAATTTTTTCTCATAATGAGCATATTTTGTATAATCAACACCCTCATATTTATGAGTAAGGCTAAACTTATGTTGCGAATAAGGCTTTATGACTAAGTAATCAAGGCCAATTTCATCTCTACACACTCTTGCAAGCTCCTCCATTTCATGCACATTTTCAGGCAATAACATTGATTGGGCACCAAGAACAACTTTCAGATTATGTTTCTTTCTATAATCAACCATTGCCTTTAAATTCTTAATTGCCTTTTCAAAGTCACCTTTTTTGCCTTGATGAACCTTATGATAAGTTTCTGATGTTCCTGCATTTATAGAAGCTTTGATCCAACTCGTATTCGGCAACGCTCTTTCAAGAAAATCTTTAGGCAAGATAGTGCCGTTAGTAGTAAATGAAACATCAATACCAGATTGTTTAGTTATTTCTGCTAGTTCGGCTATTCTTTTATATAACAATGGTTCACCTTCACCAGCATACATAATACTCTTAACCCCAAGTTTCCCCATTTCTGGAAGGCGTTTCTTCATTATGTCAAAGTCTAGCTTTACTGGGTTATACCCAAGATAATCCACCGCACAAAATGTACAACGATGATTGCATGCCCCAATTGGAGAAAGCTCCATATATATTGGATAAATATGCTTACCCTTCTCCCAATCATCTCCTGCTTCAAGTATTTCTGCCACTCTTTGGGGATGATAAGCCAACTTGTGACTCTCTATTCCATATTTATCATTCATAACTCTACCCTATCCTAATATATCTACAATATGACTATCAAGTCTACTCTTTGTTATTGGCACATTGCCAACTTCCTGCACCGCTAAAGACGCCATACACGTACCAATTGCTGATGCCTCTATTAAACTAGCACCTGAAGATAAAGATACCGACATTGCTGCAAACAATGAATCACCAGCACCAGTTACATCTACAGGATTAACCGTCAATGCCGGAAAATTTTGCCTTTCCATTGACTTTTCATTATTGTATGCAATAAAACCATCTGGTCCGAGCTTCATTAACATATTTTTAGAATTGGTATCTTTTATCAATTTATTGGCAATCCACTCAATACCACTCTCATTATCATCTAATGCAATTCTGGATTCTTTTTCAGTTGGTGTAATTATATCAAACCCATTAAATTTAGTCACTTTTCCGACCTGACTACTACACTGTAAATCACCAAATAATTTTATATTATATTGTTTTGACAGGCTGGAAATTGTATCTAATATGCTTTGTGTAATAACACCATAAACAAAATCACTAACCATTATTCCATCAATATCTGGCGCCAATTTATTCAATTTATTAATAATCTCTTGTTCGATATTTTTAGATATCTTGTGATCCTTGATTCGACTCACACGAAATAACTTTTGGTTTTCAACCATGTAACGCGTTTTATAAGTTGTGGGTCTACTCGAGTCAATAAGAAGATCTGTACTAACGCCGCGCTCCTCTAAAACCTTAGCAACCATGCGAGACGAAGAATCTTCTCCCACCACACTAATATAATGACACTGTGCACCAAGTGCTCTTACATGTGACGCAACAATTGCTGCTCCACCAAGAAACTCACGATTTTCCAGTTCTTTAACAACTAACACTGGCGCCTCAGCGCTCATTCCTATAGCATCACAAGCCACATAATTATCAACTATAGTATCTCCAATAACTAATAATTTTGAATTAGGGAAACTATTTAATCTGTCTTGTAGAGTATTAAGAGTTAATTTGTGATTTTTGCATATTGCCTTAAAACTATCTACACTGGTTTTTTCTATATCCAATACATTGCCATGCAATAAATTAGAGGTAGAATAATGAGCCTCCCCGGCATGGAATACAGTTTTCCCTTGTTTTCTAACCGCACTTATAGCCGAGCTTATGTATTTAGGTTGTTTCTGTTCAAATTCCTTACCTAAAACCAATACACTCGGTTTCACTATGTCAATTAACTTATCTAAAGTGAGTTGATTGAGTATTATTACACCATCAACAATCTGCAAGTTTGCTACACTTTCAGCTCTTTCATCTTCAGTAAAATGTTGTCCAAACGAGTCTTTATCCAATTCTTCATCTGATCTTATTACAACAATTAATTTGTTTGCTAAAGTTTTAGCATGTTGTAGGTAACGAAGATGCCCAGGATGAATTAGATTGAAATGACCATAGCAAAATACAATATCATCATTTCCATTAAATGTTGCATTATCAGCAGAAATTATTTTGTTATAAGCATTCATGTTATCTATCAATCAATTTGTGTATAGGGTTACTCAAAAAATCTTGTTGCCACGAGCTTTCTTCAGTCCATGGTGGGGTTTCACATTTATCCATTTGGGCTTCTTTTAATATTTTAATTGTACCGATATCTCTATGAATATTTTTATTCTCCCACGCAGAAATTCTACCCATAAATTGAGGTATCACCTCAGTACTAAAGTCTGTTATTTCTGGGTTATTTTCAATCCATTCAATAACCTCTGGCTCTATAAGATAAACTGCTGCATTAGCCAGTCTGCCTGGAGGATTATCAACTTTTTCATGAAACCCAACAACAATACCACTGTCATTCAATTCAATAATTCCACATGATGATGGCGTAGGACAAGTAAATGTCATCATTGTCATGACTGTGTCTTTAGGTCTTTTATTATGATGATAATACAAAAAATCAGAAAAATCACAACATGTCCAATTATCAGCATGTGCAAGTAATATAGTATTATCTTTACAAAAGTTTGTATTATTTTTTATAGTACCTGCAGTCCCAAGTAGATTTTCCTCATACACCGAATCCACCCAGCCAACAAACTGAGGTTGGCTAAGAAACTCATCTACATGCTCTGAAAAATAATGAGTATTTACTAGCACATTGTCAATTTCTGCTGTTTTTAAGATTCCTAACCAATATTCTAATAATGGACGACCACGAATTGGCATTAAGCATTTTGGCCATATATCGGTTAGTGGTTTAAGTCTTGTACCTAACCCAGCAGCAAGTAGCAGTGCTCTTGTATCTTTCACTAAATTATTTGTCTAAGTACTTAAACCAGTCAGTAGTGGCATCAGCAATAGATTCCGGCTCCCATACAGTTGCCTCTTTCCAGTAGTCAATGTTTTCAAGAATTTTATCGACACCTTCCTCAATAGAAACAGTTGGATACCAACCAAGATCATCTTTAATTTTTGAAATATCAGCGTAGGTACAATCAGGCTCACCTGGTCTTTTAGGAATATTAACTTTATCGCCACCAAGCAGTTCCACAATTCTATTTACTGATACCGTAGTATCACTACCGACATTGTATATTTTATTTGATAAATTACTTTCAGCAGCAGCAATAAGTGCACTTACGATATCTGTAACATAAGTAAAATCTCTTGTTTGCTTTCCATCTCCCACTATTGTGTAGGGCTTGTTGGCAAGTTT
>DTVJ01000336.1 GCA_012963565.1 Piscirickettsiaceae bacterium | reverse complement strand
TCATCAACACGTCAGATAACTCTTTCTTAGATTACCCAGCCCAAGATGGCTGGGGCTATTGTGTGTTTGGCGAGGTGACTGAAGGTCAAGACGTGGTAGATAAAATTGGCTTAGTTACCACTGGCACCAAAAGTGGTCATGCAGATGTACCAAATGATGCTGTCATTGTTACTAAAGCATACGTTCAATAACTATGCCTAGTTCGCTCATCATAGCGGACCTCCACCTCGTTTCAGATGAGGTGGATAGAACCAATTTATTCATCAAATTCTGCCAAGATCGGGCTTCGCAAGCAGATCAATTATTCATTTTAGGTGATTTGTTTAACACTTGGCTAGGTGATGATCTATCTCTTAATCATTATCGGAGCATTGTTGATACATTAAAGATTCTAGGAAAAACCACCAAAGTGTTTGTTGTAGTGGGTAATCGTGACTTTTTATTAGGGTCTGATTTTGAACAGCAATCAGGTTGTCAGCTTATCAATGAGCCTTATTTACTTGAGGCAAACGACCAACAGTATGTGTTAATGCACGGTGATTCATTATGCACGGATGATGTGAGCTACCAACAGCTCAAGAAAGTATTACAACACCCTATTATCAAATTCATTTTCTTGCTCCTACCCAAAAAACTGCGACTCAAGTTAAGTGGCCAGCTGCGTAAGAAAAGCGTTGAGGCGCAACGATACAAATCACATGAGATTATGGATGTAAATGCTGATACAGTGGATGAACTAATGCAAAAATACCCCAATGCAAATTTGATTCATGGACATACGCATCGACAAAATACACATGTTGGCGAACGTTATACGCGCTACGTATTGGGGGATTGGTCGACCGACCAGGGTAATGCGATTGAAATTGGTGCCGAACTAAACTGGCTTGAAATTAACTGACCGTTCAACCAGATCAACACTACCTGCTTTCAATAATACCTTTTCATCTAACTCTGGCAATATTTTGAATTTGATCTGAGTCATCATACCGATTGATGGAATCATGAATAATGCCTTATCACCTCGAGTATCAACCACAATAC
>DTVJ01000335.1 GCA_012963565.1 Piscirickettsiaceae bacterium | reverse complement strand
GAGAAAGATGCACTGGTAGCACTTAACAATCTACCAAAAAAATGGTCAGGGTTTAAAGCGCAAGCATTGAACACCTCACCAGTACATAATTGGGCTGTCGCCAAGCGGTAAGGCAACGGGTTTTGATCCCGTCATGCGCAGGTTCAAATCCTGCCAGCCCAGCCATACTTTTTAACGTTAAATCAAATACTTACAATATTTTTTAGCAAAACGACCTAAAAAATCTACCCCAAGATTTCAACTTGCTTTTAATTCAAAGTAACGCAATCGTATTTCTATCTAGGAATGTAACTTTTGTACACCAATACAATTTTTTTTGGGCGTATAATTTGGACACTTAATTTCACTAGCTAATTTTCATGTCTCTCGACAAAATTAAAATTTTTACCGGTAACGCTAACCCAGAGCTTTCTGGCGAAATCATTTCTCAACTAAACGTTATGCAAGGTAAAGCATTTGTTGGTCAATTCAGTGATGGTGAATCACAGGTTGAGATTTTAGAAAATGTGCGTGGTTGCGATGTGTTTATTATCCAACCCACTTGTGGCCCTTCGCCTGCCGAGACACTAATGGAATTATTGGTTATTGCTGATGCGCTTAAGCGTTCATCTGCTGCACGAATTACAGCTGTAGTCCCTTACTTTGGCTATTCACGACAAGACCGTCGCTCACGTTTAACTCGTGTACCGATTACCGCAAAATTAGCCGCTAAAATGGTCGAATCAGCAGGAATTGATAGAATTTTAACGGTTGACTTACACGCTGACCAAATCCAAGGTTTTTTCGATATTCATATTGATAACATTTACGCTTCGCCTGTATTGCTAGCAGATATCCTATCTAAAGGCTATAACGACGTTGTTGTAGTATCACCTGATGTAGGTGGTGTGGTGCGTGCACGTGCCGCTGCAAAACGCATCAACGATGCCGATCTTGCTATTATTGACAAACGTCGACCTGCACCTAATATGGTTAAAGTCATGAACGTAATTGGTGATGTCGAAGGCCGCACGTGTATTTTGATTGACGACATGGTGGATACCGCTGGCACATTGTGTCAAGCAGCCAGTGTCTTAAAAGAAAAAGGTGCGAAAAAAGTTGTGGCTTATGCAACACATGCTGTTCTTTCTGGTAACGCTATTGACAATATTAATAACTCTGAATTAGATGAACTGGTAACTACTAACTCTATTCCTTTGTCCGAAGGCGCAGTCAACTGTGACAAGATTAGACAGCTCTCTATTGCGCCAACGCTCGCAGAAGTAATCAAACGCATCAGTGAAGAACAATCCATTAGTACTATTTTTACTGATAGTTAATAGCTGTCTGGAAACTACTTAAGGCTATGATTTTTGAACAAAAATTTTATGTATAATTCTCCCTTTGGTCCTCCACATACTCATTAAAAATTAAAGTTTATGAAATCTACAACTAAAGCACACAAGCAAGCACTACAAAAACTCATTATGATCGGCAAGGATAAAGGTTATCTAACCTATTCCGAACTTAATGATCTATTACCAAAAGACTTACTAACACAAGAACAGATAGAGCCAATTGTCACCATTTTGGAAGAATTGGACATTGTGGTTTCTGATACCGTGCCTGATGCAGATACACTGGTTGTTGAATCTGGCGCTAAAGCACAATCCTCTTCAGCTGAAGCAGCCATTGCTGCATTGGCCGCACTTGATTCAGAATTTGGCAGAACTACCGACCCAGTTAGAATGTATATGCGTGAAATGGGCGTAGTAGAGTTATTGGAACAAAAAGATGAAATTCGCATTGCTAAAGAGATTGAAGCCGGTGTATTTGAAATCATGCAAGCGATTACACTTTATCCAGCCATCACGGACTTTTTCTTCAAAGCACACACACGCCTTGAAGAGGGCAAATGTAAGATGACTGACGTAATTATTGGTTATCAGGGCGATGCTGAAGATTTTGCAGAGAAAAAGGCAGCCTTTGACGCTGGTGAATTTGACGACGATGAAGAATACGAAGATATGGAAGAAATGGAATACACTGGCCCAGATGAAGCCAAAGTGTATGGCCGCTTTGAAACCATTTTAAAATGTTCTGAGAATTACAAAAAGATTAGCGAAAAAAATGGCTTCCGACACAAAAAAACCGTTGCTGCACGCGAGCAACTATCAACCGGTTTGTCAGATTTACGTTTAGCACCAAAACTGGTCAACACAATGATGGAAGTCATTTGTGACCGAGTGGCACTAGTTAAAAAACAAGAAAAATCTATTCAAAGTGCTTGTCTATATGCCGGCATGGAAAGAGAGCAATTCTTTAAATTATTCACTGATAATGAAACCAACTTTGATTGGCTAAAAGGCGCTAAATTAGATAAAAAAGTTGCTAAAGCATTAAAGACCAGCAAAGATGAAATTTATTACGCACAAAAGAATCTTCTAGAGTATGAAGACGAGATGCAACTAACCGTGCCTGAGCTCAAAGCGCTAAACAAACTCTATCGTCGTGGTGATCGTCGTGCCAAGATAGCCAAGTCACAAATGATTGAGGCTAATTTACGATTGGTGATTTCTATTGCTAAAAAATATGCCAATCGTGGTTTACAATTCTTAGATCTTATCCAAGAAGGTAATGTTGGTCTAATGAAGGCGGTGGATAAATTTGAATATCGCCGTGGTTATAAGTTTTCAACTTATGCAACTTGGTGGATTCGTCAAGCAATTACTCGCTCTATTGCTGACCAAGCTCGTACCATTCGTATTCCAGTACACATGATTGAAACCATTAATAAGCTCAACCGTGTACGCCGCCAACTCTTACAAAAATTTGGCCGTGAAGCGACACCTGAAGAGCTAGCGGTAGAGATGGAACTGCCGGAATACAAAATTACTAAGATTTTAAAAATTGCCAAAGAGCCTTTATCAATGGAGACCCCAGTGGGTGACGATGAAGATTCTAACATTGGTGACTTTATTGAAGATACTAACTTGTCTTCACCGGTAGAAATCACTACCAGAGAAAGCTTAAAAGAAACTACAAGTGACCTATTGGCTAATCTCTCTCCTAGAGAGGCCAAGGTGTTAAAAATGCGTTTTGGTATCGACATGAATACAGACCACACACTTGAAGAAGTGGGTCGTCAATTTGATGTGACTCGTGAGCGTATACGTCAAATCGAAGCCAAGGCTTTACGTAAACTTAGACACCCATCTAGAGCGCACAAACTACAAAGTTTCTTAGAATAATAACCCTTTAGGGCCTATAGCTCAGCTGGTTAGAGCAATCGACTCATAATCGATTGGTCCTTGGTTCAAGTCCAAGTAGGCCCACCACATTCAATGCAACCAAACACCATTCAAAGGTATGATTGCTCTACAATGTTTGCTTCACTTACAACACCACTGATTAAACTCACCGCTCAAGTCGGTGAGGTGATCATGTCCTTTTACAAAAGCGACATGAGTGTCGAGGTTAAGTCTAACGAAACTCCACTGACTATTGCCGATCAAACTGCTCATCAGTTGATTGTTGAAGGCTTAAACAAACTCACACCCGGCACACCAATTCTGTCAGAGGAATCTGATGCTCTCTCATTTGCAGAACGCTCAAAATGGCAAGAGTATTGGTTGGTTGATCCGTTAGATGGTACGCGCGATTTTTTAGAGCATACGGGTGAGTTCTGTATCTGTATCGCCTACATCAAAGACCATACACCAGTATTTGGTATGATTTACGCACCGCTGACTAAGACCCACTATTACACCTCAGATGGTCATACCTTCAAACTTCAAAATGATATTAAACAAATCTTGAAAACATGCTCGCCATCCACCCCACTAAAGGTGGTAATTGGTCATCATTCTTCACATAATGAAAAACTTAAGAAGCATCTGGAACATCAAACAAGTTATGAAGTGAGCCAAATGGGCAGTGCCTTAAAATTTTGTGAAATTGCCGAGGGTAATTATGATTACTACCCAAGGTTTGGGCCTTGCTCTGAATGGGACACCGCTGCTGGTGTTTGTGTTTTACAAGGTGCAGGTGGCAGTGTGGTGGGTGAAGATGGTAAACCACTCAAATACAATATCAAGGATGATTTAATTTCACCGATATTTTTTGCTTCAAGCAAACCTTAATGACAAATCAATAGCATTAACATTCTTAGTAATACTGCCGGTAGAGATATAATCAATACCAGTATTGGCAACTTCAACAATCGTATGTTCATCAATATTGCCCGAAGCCTCTAAAGGCAGTTTGTTTTTGGCCAGATCAACAGCACGAGCCAAATCCTCAGTTGAAAAGTTGTCGCATAATACTCTGGTGATATGATTAAGCGTAAGCGCTTGTTGTAATTGTTCTAAATTTTCAACCTCAACAATCAAGGGTAAATCTGGGTATTTCTCGACGGCTGTTTTAACAGCATTACTGATAGATCCGGCGGCAATAATATGGTTCTCCTTTAACATGACGCAGTCATACAAACCCATACGATGATTTACCCCACCACCACATTTAACCGCATATTTTTGTGCCAAGCGTAAACCAGGAATGGTTTTTCTGGTATCCAAGAGTTGGGCCTGAGTATGTGCAATCTTAATTGCTAGATGGTGTGTTTGTGTCGCTGTTGCGCTGAGTGTTTGTAAGAAATTAAGCGCCACTCGCTCGGCACTCACAATAGAGCTTGCCAAACCACTAAGCGTACAGAGCACTTGATTATCAGTGACACTTTCACCATCATCAACCTGCCAATCTATTTGTATCGATTCATCGACCAATAAAAACGCTTGTTGTGCATACGCAATACCACAAATAATCGCTGACTCTCTAGCGATAATACGAGCATTTACATTTTCATCAGGCAATAAACTGGCTGACACATCGCCTGAGCCAATATCTTCGTTCAGTGCTTGTTGGACAATTGTTAGTATTTGTTCACTCATTGATAAAGTTAATAATTGCTCGTGCTGCTTCGTCACTGGCATTGTGTTTGAGTTGTGCATGAATGGCATTAAACTCTTTGACCAGTGTTTGATTGTCGCGTGTTAATATTGCCATCGCATGTTTGGCAATGTTGTTGCCATTTGCATCATTTTGAATCAGTTCTGGTACCAAATCTTTGTTGGCAATAACATTTGGCAAAGATACATATGGACTCTTCACCAAGCGTGAGGCAATAAAATAACTCAAAGCAGATAGCTTGTAAATCACCACCATCGGTACACCGACCAAGGCGACCTCTAATGTGGCCGTACCTGATGCGACCAATACCAAATCAGCTTGTTCTATACGTTGATGCGCATCACCCATCGAAATATCAATCGTTAAGCCTTGTATTTTTTGCTCTACCCACGCACGTAATACATTGTTCGCCAAGGCCAAATTAAAAGTTAGATCGCTATCTTGCTCAGCCATCAATCGCGCAGCCGATAACATTTCTGGCAATAAACGCTTAACTTCATCTTCGCGTGAACCCGGCATTAATAAAACGTTTTTGCCTGGTTTATGGTTTTTTCTCGGGGTTAGACTCTCTGCTAATGGGTGGCCAACAAATAATGCTTTTTGTTGATTTTTTCGGTAGAAATCTACTTCAAATGGAAAAACGCACAATACCAAATCGGTAGATTGTTTAATCTTTTTAATACGACTTTGGCGCCATGCCCATACCGAAGGGGAAATAAAATGCACCGTCTTGATGCCTTGCTGTTTTAACCTTTTCTCAATCACAAAGTTAAAGTCTGGTGCATCAACCCCAATAAAAACATCAGGTTGATTCTGAGTAAAATGATCAATCATGGTCTTTCGTAAGCGTAACAATGATGGCAGTTTCTTTAAGACTTCACTAAAGCCCATCACGTTTACCTGTTTTTGATCCCACAATTGCTGACAACCAGAATCTAGCATTTTTTCACCGGCCAAACCTTCAATTTGTATTGCTGGACTTTGCTTTATCAAGGAAGCAATCAATTTAGAACCGAGCAAGTCACCTGAGGTTTCTGCGGCACTAATTGCAATTTTCATGCTACTTATTTACGTGGCAAGATAATTTGTGGCTCCTCATCAAAGGGGCGATATATCACCATGATGTTGCCAATCACTTGCACCAAATGAGACTGCGATAATTCAACAATTTGATTAATCATTTGTTGTTTTTCATCTTTATCTTCTGCACGAATCTTAATCTTTAATAGTTCATGCTTGGTCATAGTGGATTCTAACTCTGCCAAAACCGATTCACTCAGGCCATGCTGACCCACCATTACCACTGGCTTGAGAGCATGTCCCATTGATCTTAAAAATTTCTTTTGATTGTTGGTTAGCTTAGTCATTAACGATGCTCTCTTTATTAAATAAGTCTTGAATAGTTTCACGCTCACGTACTAGCGTATGCTGTTCGCCTGAGACCATTACTTCAGCCACTCGGGGGCGAGAATTGTAGTTTGAACTCATGGTAAAACCATAGGCGCCTGCCGACATCACCGCCAAATAATCGCCTTGTGATAAAGACAAGTTTCTACCTTTGGCTAAAAAATCACCAGTTTCGCAAATCGGTCCTACTAAATCCCAACTTGCTTCAATGCCGTTAGAATTTTCATTTACAGGTAAAACTTGGTGATAAGCATTATAAAACGCAGGACGCAAAAGGTCATTCATTGCACCATCAATAATGGCAAACGAATGCTCAGAATTTTGCTTTAAAAATTCAACCTGTGTCACAAACACGCCCGCATTACCCACAATTGCCCTACCAGGCTCTAGAATAACTTCCATCTCGCCCACTTTATCAAGCATTGCATCAACATAGGCTTTAATGTCAATGGTTTGTTCGTCGTCATACTGAATGCCGACACCACCGCCTAAATCTAGGTGTTCGATTTCAATACCATTAGAATTAAGTTGTTCAACTAACTCTAGTACCTTGTCCAGCGCATCTAAAAATGGTGCCACCTCAGTGAGTTGTGAACCAATATGACAATCTAACCCTTGTACACTTAGATGCTCAGAGTCATGCGCTTGTTGATACAAACTGATGGCATCATCAATATCTACGCCAAATTTATTTTCCTTCAGTCCTGTAGAGATATACGGGTGTGTTTTGGCATCTACGTTAGGATTAACACGAATAGAAATAGGCGCCTGAACCGACAATGATTGTGCCACTGCCTCAATTCTATCTAGCTCACTGGCTGATTCAACATTGAAACAACGCACACCCACTTTTAAGGCGTGTTTGATCTCACGAGTTGTTTTAGCTACCCCTGAAAAAACGCAACGGTTTGCCTGCCCTCCGGCTGCGAGTACACGCTCTAATTCACCTTCAGAAACAATATCAAAACCCGAGCCAATTTTTGCCAATATATTCAATACAGCTAGATTAGAATTGGCTTTGACTGCATAACAAACTAAGTGTGGATGATCACCAAATGCATCGTCAAACTCACGCCAATTATTTTCAATATCTAAACGAGAATACACATAAAGTGGTGAGCCATAAGCTACCATCAGATCTGTTATGGCAACAGATTCAGCGTGTAATGTTTGATTGTGATAAGAAAAACTCAACGATTACTTAGAATTGTGGGGCATGATATCTATCTCTTGCTCGACCAATGCAACTTGTGCCACAACAATTACTTGCTCAGGCGCAGGTGCGACAGCAACTTTCTCCGCCTTAACCGGCTCTAATTCGCCCATTCTTCCACAAGCTGATAAGCCAATAATCACTAAAACTAATGTTGCTAATTTAATTGTTGTATTCATGTTTTTTGCCAATGTTTTATAAAAAATTACTTCCCATTTTACAGTAATTCTTTTAGTAATTTAACGAACGCAGATCGCTCTATATTAAAGGCACCTAAGCTTTTTAAATGTGAGTTCTCTACTTGGCAGTCAACCAAAAGATAATCTGTTTCTCTTAACAAATAAACAAAGGCCACTTTTGAAGCATTACTCGCACAAGAAAACATCGATTCACCAAAAAATACCTTACCGATTCCTACGCCGTATAAACCACCAACGAGTTTATCATTTTCATAGACTTCTATCGAATGTGCGTGACCTTGACGATGTAGCTGACTATATGCATGCAACATATCATCATCAATCCAAGTGCTGTCTTGGTCTTTACGCTTAATACTCTTACACTGGTTAATCACCTGCTCAAAATTAGTATTTAAGCGAACTTCAAATCGATTACTGCGAATAATTTTATCCAAACTTTTTGAAATGTGTAGTTTGTCCTTTGTAATCACCATCCTAGGATTTGGGCTATACCAAAGCACGGGCTCTCCCTGACTGTACCAGGGAAATATTCCTTGAGTATAAGCATCCAGCAATCGATTGGTAGAT
The DNA here is from genome assembly GCA_012963565.1 of Piscirickettsiaceae bacterium. Taxonomy (GTDB): domain Bacteria; phylum Pseudomonadota; class Gammaproteobacteria; order PS1; family Pseudothioglobaceae; genus Thioglobus_C. Next base: position 7,505 of record DTVJ01000335.1, on the reverse strand, counting down.
AATTCACCACCCACAGCAATTAATCCATTTGGTTCTTCTAATGCCAAATCAATATTTGGAAATGGTGTATTTTCTGATGAGAGGAAAAAAGACCTAGGTATTTCAATCACTGATTTTTGATAATCTCTCTAGCCATGTACAATGCTGCAATACTCCTGGCCTCAGTTAAGTCTTCGTTGTAGACTAAGGTCTCCAACTCTGAAAGTTTGTACTCAACCACCTCTATTGGCTCTGGCTCATCACCCTCTGCACTTGCCTCGTATAAGTCTTGAGCCAATATAATATGAGTGATATTCGTTTGATAACCTGGGGCTAATGTCATAGTTTTAACAAAGGTTAGATTTTTTGCCCCATAACCAATTTCCTCGATCAACTCACGATTAGCAGCTTCGATTGGCTCCTCACCCATATCAATCTTGCCTTTGGTCAGTGCCAATTCATAACGGTCAGTACCACCAGAGTATTCATAGGTCATCAACACGGTGTCATCATCAAGCATTGGGATGACTAATACGGCACCTTTCCCAGGTGGTTTAAGACGCTCATATTGTCGCTTCTCACCGTTGGAAAATTCAAGATCTATGCGTTCTATATGAAAAATACGAGTTGTAGCGATGGTTTCTATGTTTAAAACTTTTGGCTTTATACGCATTCCACAAATTATAACATCAGGTACAATATTCGAATCGAAATACAGGAGAAAGAAATGAAAAAATTAACACTACTATTGGCACTCGCACTTTCAACGCTCAGTCATGCCTGGACTATTGATGGTTATGGCAATTACAAGTTTGAAGCAATTAGTAAAAATGTTTATGTCATTCATGGGCCATTAGATGAGCCAAATGCTAAAAACCAAGGTTTTATGAATAACCCTGGCATGGTGATTGGTGCTGATGGTGTTATTGTGGTTGACCCGGGTGGTAGTTACCATACTGGTAAAAGAGTTATTGGTGAAGTTAAAAAAGTTACTGATAAACCAATCGTAGCAGTGTTCAATACCCACGTACATGGAGATCACTGGCTGGGCAATCAGGCCATTATCGAAGCCTATCCTAATGCAAAAATCTATGCACATCCACAAATGATTGCAGAGGCAAAAGGTGGCGAAGGGGAATTTTGGATTGATCTGATTGAGCGTTTAACTGAAGGAGTGACAAAGGGCACAATAGCCACTTATCCTACCGATGAAACTTCACATCTTCAAATTATCAATGTAGGATCAGAACAATTCAGGATTCATAACCCAACTACCAAAGCCCATACCGCTACCGATATTATGGTTGAGCATGTTGGTAGCAAAACGCTATTTTTAGGTGACAACGATATGATTCATCGTTTGGGCGGATTTGGCGGGACATCTGATATGCATAGCAATATCAAAGTATTAAATTATGCAACTAATCTCAATCTTAATCACTATGTACCAGGCCATGGCCCATCAGGAGATGCAGAACATGCCGTTAAGCCATACCTAGATTATTTACTGATTCTTCAAGATGAAGCGAGAAAAGGTTATGAGGAAGATTTGGCTGATTACGAGATTAGACCAGCTATAGTCAAGAAATTAGATGATTATAAAGATTGGCATAGCCTTGATAACAATCTCGGCAGACATATCAACAAGATGTTATTAGAAGTAGAGGCGCTAGACCTTTAAACTGCATAGAGATGCTTCTATAGTATCTCTACCTTGCCCGTATCAATATCATAATAGGCCGGCACAATCGTCAGCTTACCTTCATTAATCATTTCAGGAAAATGCGCACCTGTTTGTTTGAGCTCTTCGGTCACTAGTTCCACATTGGCCAAAGTAACATTCTCAACCAAGTTTCCCGTTTGATCCTTGGCCTTATTAAAAGCGGCATTAAGTGCAAAAGTTAAGCTGGGTAAGTGACCTTCGAGTTGGTCGTGTGTGCAAGTAGCCTGTACCGCACCACATTGTGAATGACCCATAACCATAATAAGAGAAACGCCAACATGAAGTACTGCGTATTCGATACTAGCTACAATCATTTGATCCAACACATTACCAGCAACCCTGACTACATAAAGATCTCCAAGTCCTTGATCAAAAATGACTTCGGGTGGTACACGTGAATCAGAACAACCCAAAATGATGGCGAACGGATGTTGCCCATGCTTGAGCTCGAAACGCCTTTCGCTCGATTGATCAGGATGGATAAGGTGTGAGGCAACATAACGTTTATTACCTTCCATCAACCTTCTTAAATTTACATTATTAGCAACAATCTCTTTCATAGGGACAGATTGTAACTTAAACTTGATTACAAGATTGTATCGCTAATCAAAAAAACCATCCATGTGCAGTTCAGTCAATTCATTAAATCCACCAATCCATTTACCATCAATGGTAATTTGAGGTACTGTTCTGGCGCCTTCAGTAACTTTTGAAAACTCAGCCATGAGTGAACGGTCAGTATCGATCATTTTCATCTCAAAAGTTAAGTTCCATTTTGTCAACAGGTCTTTGGTCTTGGTACAAATTGGGCAAGTATGGGTTGAGTAAACTTTGATATCCATAATTACCCTTTTAGTGCGGCAACCACTAAATCACCCATTTCATTCGTACCCACAACAGTATCGCCCTCTGCGGCGATGTCTTGTGTACGATAACCTTGATCAAGCACTGTATTAACCGCTGCATCAATCTTATCAGCCAGTGTCACTTGATTTAGTGAATAGCGCAACATCATTGAAACCGACAAGATCGTTGCTAGTGGATTGGCAACGTCTTGACCAGCAATATCTGGGGCCGAGCCATGGATCGGTTCATACATGCCAAAACCATCTTTATTGAGTGAAGCTGATGGCAACATACCAATTGAACCGGTTAACATAGCTGCGCAGTCTGAAAGCACATCACCAAATAAATTAGAGGTTACCATAACGTCAAATTGTTTAGGTGCTTTAACAAGTTGCATGGCTGCATTGTCCACATACATATTAGAAAGCTCAACATCTGGGTATTCTTTAGCCACTTCTCCCATAACATCACGCCATAATTCAGATACTTCTAACACATTGGCTTTATCTACTGAACAAACGCGCTTATCACGAAGTTGTGCAATTTTAAAGGCTGAATGCCCAATACGTCTAATCTCTGATTCATAATACGTTGCAGTATTAAAACCATATCTCTCACCATCTCTCTCTTCAATACCACGCGGCTCACCAAAATAAATACCAGCGACCAACTCACGTACAATCATTAAGTCTAACCCAGATACTACCTCTTCTTTAAGCGTTGAAGCACTAGCCAACTGAGGATACAAAATCGCAGGACGAAGATTTGAAAACAAATCCAACTCCGCACGCAAGCCCAGCAAACCACGCTCTGGACGCAAGTCTCTTTCTAACGCTTCCCACTGATATCCGCCCACGGCACCTAATAAAATAGAGTCGCACTGGTGCGCTGCATCCAATGTTGCCTGCGGTAATGGAGAGCCAGTTTCATCATAGGCAGCACCACCCACTAAGCCATGAATTAACTCCATGCCTAGATTGTTATTCTCATTAAGATGATCAATCACTTTAAGTGCTTGAGCTATAATCTCCTGTCCAATGCCGTCACCTGGCAAAATTAATACTTTCGACATTTATCTTCCTATATGTGTATCCATTAAAGATGTGAATATTTTACTAGATTTCAATCATATCAAATTCGGCTTTACTAGCACCACAATCGGGACAAACCCAATCTTCAGGTACATCTTCCCATTTTGTACCTGGCTCAATACCTTCTTTTGGTGAGCCTAAATATTCATCATAAACCCAGCTACAAACACGGCATCTATATTTTTTAAATTTCATTGTGCTGTTTCCTAAATAAAAAAAGGGGAGTCTTGTACTCCCCTTAATTGAATTGATTAGCTATTAAAGCTTGTCAGCATTCTTGGCTAAGTACTCAGCCACACCCTCTGGAGTTGCCTTCATACCTTCATCACCTTTATTCCAACCTGCAGGGCAAACTTCGCCATGTTCGGTGTGAAAATCAAGTGCATCGACCATGCGTAACATCTCATCAGCGCTTCTGCCTAGTGGAAGATCGTTAACCACTTGGTGACGAACAATAAATTCTTCATCAATTAGGAATGATGCTCTAAGAGCAACACCTGCTGGGTGCATGATGCCATATGCCTCACCAATAGAATGATCCGTATCAGCGACTAATGGGAAGTCAATCACACCTAACCCACCGTCTTTAGGGTCTGTATTACGCCATGCATTATGAGTAAACTGAGAATCGATTGAAACACCAACTACTTCCACACCTCGCTCTGCAAATTGGTCAGCTCTGTGATGGTTTGCCAAAATCTCTGAAGGGCAAACAAAAGTAAAATCCAAGGGATAGAAGAACAACATAATCTTCTTACCTTTAAGGCTAGATAGTTGAAATTCGTCAACAATAGTGCCGTCAGCTAGAACTGCTGCAGCTGTAAAATCTGGTGCTTCTTGTGTAACTATAACGCTCATATTTTCTCCAATTAAATAATAAAAAAGTCAATTATACAATTGATGACCCCCTTAAATCATATAAAAATTAAGGGTTTGATGTAACTGAGCATATTAACAACACTTTAACGTAAAATAACGCCATGCTTAAAATATACAACACACTTAGCAGGCAAAAAGAAGATTTCCATCCAATCAATCCTGATAAGGTGGGTATGTATGTCTGTGGCATGACGGTGTACGACTTCTGTCATATGGGTCACGCTCGCGTACTGGTGATGTTTGATGTGATCACCCGCCATCTAAGACGTCACTTTCCTAATGTGGAATACGTACGTAATATTACCGATATTGATGACAAAATCATTGCTAGAGCAGTTGAAAACAAGGAGGATATTTATACGCTAACCAATCGCTTTATTGATGCTATGCATGAAGATGAACGTGCTCTTGGTGTATTACCCCCTGATGTTGAACCACGTGCGACCGATGCGATGGATCAAATGTTTTATATGATTGAATCACTCATCGAAAAAGGTATTGCTTATCAAGGTAACAATGGTGATGTCTATTATTCGGTTCGAGATTTTGAAGGTTACGGCAAACTTAGTGGAAAAAACCTAGATGAGTTAGAAGCCGGCGCTAGAGTTGATGTTGAAACTGACAAAAAAGATCCATTAGATTTTGTGCTTTGGAAAATGGCCAAACCAACAGAGCCAAGCTGGTCATCACCGTGGGGCGAAGGACGTCCAGGCTGGCATATCGAATGTTCTGCTATGTCCACTCACCACTTAGGTAATCACTTTGACATTCATGGTGGTGGCATGGATTTGACTTTCCCGCATCATGAAAACGAAATTGCCCAGTCTGAAGGGGCAAACGGCTGCACCTTTGTCAATACTTGGATGCATGTCGGTTTTGTGAATATTAATGATGAAAAAATGAGTAAATCACTAAATAACTTTTTCACCATTCGTGGTGTATTAGAAAGTTATGACGGCGAGACTTTGCGCTATTTTATTATGAGTAGCCATTACCGTAGTCCACTGAACTTTAGTGATGACAACCTTAATAATGCCAAATCATCGCTGACTCGGTTGTATACAGCTACTCGCGGCTTAAGTGCGTCGGATGCAGCTATGGATGAGATTTCTATGCGTTTTGATTATGAAAAACGCTTTGTTGATGCGCTTGATGATGATTTTAATACACCGATTGCTTTGAGTATTTTGTTTGAACTGGCCAAAGCTGTTAACTCACAACGCAACGAAGATATAGACCAAGCTAGTGCTCTTGCTCAATTACTTAAAAAGCTCGGTGGTTATATTGGTATTTTACAAACAGATGCTGATGCTTTTTTAAAACAAGGCGTTGCTTTATCTGACGAAGATATAGATGAAAAAATTAAACTTCGTGATGAGGCCAGAATCAATAAAGACTTTGCTTTATCTGACCAAATTAGAGATGAGCTAACCGAACTTGGTATTGTACTAGAGGATAGTGCTGATGGCACCACATGGCGTCGAATCTAACATAGACTGGTCTGAAATTGATACCGTCCTATTAGATATGGACGGCACTTTGCTAGATCTGCATTTCGATCTGCATTTTTGGATGGAGTACTTGCCGTTAGTATTTGCCAATAAGCACAACCTCACCCACGATCAAGCCAAAGATAAAGTGTATCCCATATTAAGGGCTGAGGAAGGAAAGCTGCATTGGTACTGCCTGGATTATTGGCAAAAAGTCTTTGAATTAGATATTGCTAAACTCAAGGAAGATGTCTCACATCTGATTCAAATACATCCGTTTGTATTAGAGTTTTTACAACAAGCGAAAATACATAACAAACGCATTTTTCTGGTGACTAACGCACATCGAAAAACCATTCAACTCAAAATGCGAGTGACTAATTTAGAGCAGTATTTTGATCAAATTATTTCTTCTCATGATTATGGCGTTGCCAAAGAAGAACAAGATTTTTGGCATCAATTAAACAACACCATTGACCTTAATAAACAAAAGAGTGTCTTTTTTGATGACTCGTTATCTGTACTTACTTCAGCCAAAAACTATGGCATTGGTACGATCATCGCCATCAACAAACCCAGCTCGAAAATAGAGGTAAAGCAAGTAGAAGGCTTCATCAACATTGAAACTTTTGAACACACCTTGCCGGTAAAACCGCACCAATAAAAAACCCGTCATAAAGACGGGTTTTATTAAGCTTTATTGGTGGTTATTACTCACCACCAATAGCACCCATTAAAGCAAAACTCTTAACAAATGGTGTTGCCATTCTAGGGTCTTTGATCATGGCAGCAAAATCACCCGTCTCAAACTTTAATTTACCCATGGTTACCGCCATACCCATTGAAGCCATTCCTAATGGTTTGTCTAACCATTTCATCCAGTTTTTCTTATCTGCACGCATATCCCAATCAGCGTTCTCGCCTTTGAAATCACCAGCGCGAATACACTCACCATTCTCAACCACAAAGACACCAGTTGGTTGGCCATCACCTTTAAAACCACAAGCAATAGTTGATGAAAAACCAATCTCTGCCAATTTACCGCGCACTTCGTCTGATTCGTTCCAAGCGTCTTTTAATTGATTCATCCACTCGTCTGAAAATAATACTGCCATGTTAATCTCCTATTTGTTATATCGTCTAAATAAAACCATTTTTGTCATGAATTTAACTTTTTTTCCTCAAGTTTGTTCGTTGAACAAACGCATATATTATGCCAAGGAAAATACATGAAATTTAACTGTTTTTTAAAAAAAATCAGACTTAACTCGTGAGCAATATAAGTACTTGTTTTAACAAAATAAACTTACTACTTATTAATATGATTAACAGCTATAAATAAAGTTTAAGGTATAATAATTAACGTTTTCTAATATGTACAATTGTTAAAAATAATGATTAAAAAAATCGGTATTCTTTCAGACACACATGGTGTTGTTCACCCAGGCGTCGTTGAGGTGATCAATCAATGTGATATCGCCATTCACGCTGGTGATA
>DTVJ01000334.1 GCA_012963565.1 Piscirickettsiaceae bacterium | reverse complement strand
TACTTTTTAAATCTTGTCTTTTTGGCATGTGTTTCTAAGTTAAATATGGTTTAAAATTCGTCATCTTCTTCAGCTGGCGGATTGCCATCAAAGATGTCAAATTGTCGTTTTTGTAAATATGACGAGCGCATGGTAATATATGGATCATCTGATTGATCCAATAAATCAGTCACTGGCAATAGCTCTACACGCTTGTCTATAAGGTTAAGCGCTTCAGCGCTTACAAAACCAATGCCTTCGCTTTGGCCAATTAAATTCGCTTCAGAATTCAAATCTACAAATAACCCCACAGTGTCTCTAAACGTCGAAGGGCCTAGTAAAGGCAACACAGCATAAGGTCCAGCCCCTACACCCCATACTGCCATTGTCTGACCAAAATCTTCATTATCTGTGGTTAGTTCCATTTCTGAAGCAATATCAAATAAACCTACAAGTCCTACTGTGCTATTAACCACAATACGACCCAAAGTAGTCAAACTTTCCTCTGGTTTAAATTGCAATATTTGGTTAGCTAGTGTACTTACATCACGTAAATTACCAAAAAAATCACTGACACGATTTTGTACAAAAACAGGCGTGTGATCTTTGTAAGCTCTAGAAACCGGCTCAAATAAATTATTGTCAATTACTTCATTGAATTCATACACCACTCTATTTATGTCTTCAAATGGATCGAGATCCTCTTCAGCAATAACTGAAGTATTAGCCGTAAAAAACAGTAAAAAAATGATTAATAATTGTTTCATTTTGACATCTCCTGTATAAATGTATCGAACAAACCGCTCACGTCATGTGGGCCCGGTGAAGCTTCAGGATGACCCTGAAAACTAAAGGCTGGCTTACCAACAACCCTAACACCTTGAATTGAATTATCAAACAACGACCGGTGTGTCACTTCTAACGTGTCTGGCATATTATCTTCTGCCACAGCAAAACCATGATTTTGGGAAGTAATCATTACTTGTTTTGAATCCAAATCTTGCACCGGGTGGTTGGCACCATGGTGGCCAAACTTCATTTTCTCTGTCTTTGCACCACTGGCCAAAG
>DTVJ01000333.1 GCA_012963565.1 Piscirickettsiaceae bacterium | reverse complement strand
CCTATCAAACGGTCACCGACTTATTGCGTGATTTAAAAGCCATTGGCGCTCAAACGGTTGGTAGTCGATCTAAATCATTAACTGGAAAAGATAAATTTCAACTAATGATTAAAATGTATGAATCTTACCGCAATAATGGAAAACTCCCTGCCACTTATGAGGTGATTTATGGTCACGCTTGGAAGAAGGTGAGCGGGCTAGGTAATATCTCGGTAGAAAATAAAAAAGACTAGCAACTGATTGCTAGTCTTTTTTATTTGAGAATTAATCTAGCTTAAATCAGTATTTAATAACCATAATCTCCACCACCAGTTTCTGCTGAGAACTTAAAGTCTGGGGTAGAACCATCAGGCAAAGTTAGGAATATTTGTGGTGGCATCACCATAATTGTACAGTCCCCACCAGCAGTGTAATATACATTAATAGAGCTACCTACATCAAATTCAATATTCATCTTTCCTAAACCCTCTTTAGCAGTTTTAGTAAAGGAAAATGGAAACAAAATTTGCAATTCTGTTGCGCTAATGTTCATGACATCGGTATTATTCATAGAGGTTTCTAACTCACTAGGAATCACTGTCATAGTTTGTGTAGTAGCAGTTCCACCTTTAGTTCCTTTTGGCATTTCTACGTTGCCAGTATAAGCATTATCAATATATGTGCCTGTTGCAATAGATGAATCTGTTCGACATATTTGGCTATTACTAGTTCCAGTTACAGCAATATCAAAGTCTCGACTTAGAGTTGTTCTTAAATGAGTATAAGTGCCAGCAGGCAAGTTTTTTCCTGCAGCTAATGTACCTGCAGAAGTATTTGCCGCTAATGCATCACTTCCTAAAGACATAGTTCCGGCAGTATCAGAAAAAGTAACAAAGGTACCAGTACTGGTTTTAAATTCAATTTTTTTGATGGTAATATCATAAACCGTTGGTGTTGCAAGGACTCCACCAGTACCGATTGCCCCTGCAAAAACAGATGTACTAGTTGCAGCAATAATTAATATAAATAATTTGTTTAGTTTAACCATTATTGTTTTCTCCCAACTGTT
>DTVJ01000332.1 GCA_012963565.1 Piscirickettsiaceae bacterium | reverse complement strand
CACAGCGGTTCATAAATTTAGAGAAGTTATCGCTGTGGAAGAAGATGTAAAAATTAACAATACAGTTTTTAAAGAATATATAGAAAACTGTGTAATTGATGAACCTATAAATCCAGAACTAGGTCACAATACTGGGATTAAGAGTATTGAAAAAATTCATTTAGTTCTAAAAGTTTCAGAGGCAGTTGCCCAATATTTTAAAGAAGACGTACCTTACGGTCTTGAAATTATAGACCGAGACGGGGAATGGGATAATATGCAGATGAACATCTACGCATTACATTCTAATCCAGACGAGTTAATCGGTTACAGAGATTCGTGGCCTTCTTTTTCAGCGGAAGGCGTTCCAGATACTGAACAACTTCGTAGATGGATTTCTAGTCTGCAGCCAAATGTAGAAGTTCTACAGCCCGATTATTTGAGAGAATACTTTAGGAATATTGCAAGACAAAGTAGCAGTATTTACAAATAAAACCTGGATTTTAATAAAAGAAGTATAAGTTAGTAGTTCACCAACTTAGTTAGTATTTTTTTCAATTTCTTCATACAACTTGTTCAAATAAACATCAAATGAAACTGGCTGACTCATTTCTGATTCAACATTAGACATACATTTTTCCAACTCGTCGAATAACGTCTTTTCGGATGGAGCAAAAACATTAGTCCAAATATCCTCCTCCCCTAAAAGTGATTCTGGAATTTCAGTGTTACTAAACACTGTTTTGCAAAGTTGACCGTCTTCACTTTGAAAAGAGTCCCAATTAAATCCAAAGCCATCACCAGGATTAAAGATGGCCAAATATTTTGGAGCAATTTGATTAAAGTTATAGAGTGTCCTGTAAGCCGAAACACCATCTGCACAAACAAAAACGAAACTGAATAGTTCTGGACCATGTGTGTCATCAAACTCAGGTTGACGTTCAAGGATATACCATTTAGCAAATGGTTTTTTAATCCAATCTTTTAACATGTTGTGCTTACAGTGCATGTCAGTAACAAATTGCATTTGCCCTTTTTTAGTGGTTAGCGAAACTACCCCAGTTGGGTCG
>DTVJ01000331.1 GCA_012963565.1 Piscirickettsiaceae bacterium | reverse complement strand
TATGGGCTTAACGGTTGGTTTTATTCTAGTTGCTATGTATACGCCAATGTTCGCCATGGGGCAAACACTCTAGCAAGGGTCACGCAAGTTGTTGTTTTGATTAATACAAAGTTTTATTAAACTCCCGGTTGTTTTTGGTTGTGCGTAAGCGGTAAAACCACTACCTGATCGATTAATCCAGTAGTAGTAATCACCTGATTCATCCAAAGTTTTGTTATTTGAAAACAAATCTCTATTGATACTAGGTGTAACTCTTGCTGAGCTACTTGTGCCATAATAGGTATTGTTTTCAGAACGATATTCGACTTGTGCTAATGCAATGGAGCGTAAGGAATTTTTGGCTGCTTCTTGCTTGGCAGTTTTAATATAGTCATTATAAACGGGTACCGCAATAGCCGAAATAACACCTAATATTGCAACTACGATTAATAATTCGATTAATGTAAAGGCTTTGATATTTTGTTTTTTCATATTATATTTTTCTTTAAAGTAAAAAAAATCCGACAAATTGCCGGATCTAATTTTTTTATAGTATTGGATTATTGAACTGACAAAGTTTTGCTAAACTTCTTACAAACGCCGTCTGTATTTTTTTGTGCTGTAGTAATTATTAAATTGGTGCCAACCTTTATCAGTCCTACATAGCCAGCAGCATTTTGATTACAACCCGTAGGAACGCCACATGATGTAATTGAACGCTGAACTACAACTGCACAGTCTGTTTTTTCACCATGCTTTAAGCCTTCAAAAGTAAAGTGCTTAACAAAGCTATTTCTTAAACTGGCAGGATTAGAAGAATAAGCGACTTTCGATAGTGTACCGGCTCTAGTGTATAGTTTCATACTACCAGTAGAGGCGCCTTTTGTCATTTCTGAAGCAACAAAGTTAGCGATATTTTTATGTGTAGTTTGTGTCGCTTTGAATTTAGCATCTTTTATGTAATCGTTATACATTGGCACACCTACAGCTGCCAGTACACCAATAATCGCTACTACGATTAATAGTTCGATTAATGTAAAACCTTTTTTAAATTGCTTCATACTTTTCTCCTT
>DTVJ01000330.1 GCA_012963565.1 Piscirickettsiaceae bacterium | reverse complement strand
AGTCGTTTAAAAGCTCAATTGAAAGAGCGGTTTATAAAGCATCGCCACTACCTGCCGCACCTACTAAGAATGTATTTGACAGAGAAATATTGTTTCACTTTAAGGTGGATTGATTATGAAATTAAGTGCAATATTATTTGCAATATTCTTATTATTAAATTTACCAAAATTAGCACTTTCTAACACTGATAGTGAATTGTTACCATTTCCAGAAAGTCCAATTAAATATAGCCAAACCAGAACAGATTATGACAGGGAGTCTGTGACTGGATTAACACCTTACAAAGGTCCAATTATTGATACACACGCACATTATGATGCAGGTCAGATTGACCAAGCTGAGTTTGATAAATTTGATAAATTATTTGAAAGCAACAATATTAAGTATGCTTTCTTTATGCCGGTTCCTAATGAAGGGCTATATCTAAAAGGAAGGAAGAAAGGTAATGATTTTGGTGAATATGAAAGGAGTCTTTTGCTAAAGGCTAGTAATAGAATTAAAACACTTTGTTCTAGTAACTACATATCAAATTGGCTTCACGATTCATACAATGATGGACGGGATTCAACATTGGACTCGAGACTTGAAAGATTGCAAAGAGATATTGATAGTGGCAATTGTATCGGAATAGGAGAAGTTAGTAATTATCACTTTAACAAGTCGCCGTCTCACAAACGCCCTCAGCATATTATTTCCTATCCTTTAAATTTTAAGCCGCTCCATAAGTTTATTGATGTGATTGTAGAGAATAATACCTGGCTTGTTTTACATATTGAGCCTGTAACAAGGGGTGGCGAGTCCTATGAAGAGCAATATTTTTCAGGGCTGGAATTATTGTTTCAAAAACACCCCAATCTTAAATTGATACTAGCGCATACTGGTATGACAAATCCTGAGAATGTAGAGAAAATTCTTAGACAGTATCCCAATGTTATGATGAGTCTTAAATTAATAAAGAAGCCTAGCAAAAGATGGATAAATATTGAATCCATAAATAACAATGACTTTGAGGTTTTCAACGACTGGGCAATGTTGGTGGGCAAATTGCCAGAAAGATTTTTAATTGATAGTGATGCTAAATTTGGCAGGAAGGGAAGGAAGAATTTTGGCAGATATGAAGAGTTGATTGAAAACTTTAGAAACTTTTTGGGTTCACTAAGTCCAGAGTCAGCAAGATTGGTTGCTTATGAAAATGCCGAGAGACTTTGGAATCTAAAGTAAACACTAAATTTCACATCTAACTCAGTTTCCGTACACTTTTGCGTACAGTTGATAATTATAGATTCATTTTGATCTATAATTAACCATATTATTACAAACTTAAAGGGATATGAGTATAACGGACAAAGGTGAACTTAAAGGTATAGGCGGTTGGTTGATTCTAGTTGCTATAGGTGTGACAGTTTCACCTTTTGTTGCTGTTGTTATGGATTATGCTTCATCTTCTCAAACATTTAACACAGAGGTGTGGAGTGCACTAACAGATAGTAACAGCCCTGTTTACACTCCATATTTCGCATTAACAGTGTCTTTGGAAACTATCATTCGTATCATAATCGATGCATATTTATTCTACTTAATGTACTTGTTCTATAGTAAAAAATCCGGATTTCCAACCTTGTTTATTAGATTAGTTTTTTTTGTTTTTATTTTTACCATAGTAGATATTATTGCAGTAATTTTTTTATTTCCAGATTTAACTGCAGAGGATTTATTTGACCCGCTTACTATTAGGTCGATAGGTCAATTAATATTCGCAATACTGGTTTGGGTTCCATATATGCAAACATCAGTTAGAGTTAAAAATACTTTTATTAACTAAATCTAACATCTGACTCAGTTTCCCCTGCCGATCTCCCTTCTTAAAAGGGGTGGGGTGGCAATTCTATCTAAGTAGATATTCATATTAAGCTACAATTGTCATTATGAAACTATTAACAACAACCGCAATTTCACTTTTATTTAGCCTACAGTCTTTAGCTGCTTCTGATTATTCTCTACAAGAGAAACTAACCTGTGCAGCAGATTCGATGTATATATATAACTTTCCTTTAGCTATGGCAAGGAGTGCTCCTGGGCAAGAAAAAGAAGTGCAATATATTAAGTCAATTCAATTGACCTGGTACACAACAATTCTAAATAATTTAATAGAAACCGAAAAGACTACTGATGAAGCAAGGAAAATCATTAAGGCAGAAATAGATAAATCGACAACAAAGATTAATCATATTTTAAAAGATGCGAACCAAAAAAACTTTAATGAGTTATTTGAAACTAATGTGTTGCCAATTCAGATTGAATGTAATAGAAAATTTATAGACAAGAGCGAGTGATTATAGATCTTCAAATTACTAAATTTCACATCTAAATTAGTTTCTCCTGCCGACCTCACTTCTAAAAGGGGTGGAGTGGTAATTCTATCTAGATAACCCATCAAAAAGACCTATAATTAGACCTATAATTAGACCTATGAAACTAAAAACATTACTACTAACTTTATTGTTATCAATTAGCATAGCTGATATTGCTTACGCTGAATTCGCTGAGCGTTGGTATGAAAAACATTTTATGGGAAAATTATTAACAAGTATGGATGGTGAAGGGCCAACGCCTGTCTTTGAATTTTACAATAACAACCCTGTAGAGCCTGAATTTGGTCAACAGCAGGATTTCAAAAGCTTTGTAGATGCTGAAGAGAATTTTTCAGCAGTTATTATGAAGGATGGAAAAATAATTTTTGAACATTACAATGAAGAATTAGAAGCAACCCCTGATTTCCATGTCAACGCCTTATCTATGACTAAAACTTTGGCTGGCACTGTGATTGGACATTTACTTTGTGATGGTTCAATAAAGTCATTGGAAGACACTGCAGGTTCGTACTCTAAATCTTTATCAGGCACAGTATATGACGATATAACAATAAAAAACTTACTCAGAATGGCCAGCGGAGTAAATGAAAACCGAGAAAATGAAAAATATTACAATCATGCATTAAGAAATCGCCGGGATGATGGTTCAAATGACTCAATTGAGATCATTAAATCAATAGATAGTAAGTTTTCTGAGCAAGGAAGCGTATCCAGATACCACACACTAGATATAACCGCTACTGCTGTCTTAGTGAAAGAGTTAACAGGTAAATCTGTAGCCGAAATTTTTCACGATGAGATATTTTCAAAAATGGGTGCATCGGGCTCCCTGTATTGGTGGAAAGATATAAATGATATTTCAGTTGATATGGGTGGAGCCTATATGAAAACAAGAGATTGGGCAAAATTTGGTCAATTCATAGGTGATAACATTAATGCCCAAACATGCTTGGGAAATTTCTTTTTATCTGGAATAAAAGATTCCATGCCTAGTACTAGAAGTTATCAAAAATATGGTTATTATTTTTGGGTGCATGACATCTTAGGAAAACCAATGGTAACCCTTTCAGGAAAGTTCGGACATGCAATGATTATTAATCATTATGATAATACAATAGTGGTACTGACTTCTGTTTCAGAGAATGATAGATATGGGAATAAACATATACGTAAAGAAATCATGCCATCAATTGTTGAAAAATTGAACAGTTGGTGATAACACCCCCTCCAACTTGCTTGCAAGGGTGAGTGTTCACAGTCCGGATTGTGATTCCAGTTGTCGTGGGTTCAAGCCCTACTTCTGGCCCAGTTTTTTCAAGTTAAACTTATCATTTGCCTCTAACTTAAAATAGGTGTATAGTCAAAAGTGACATATGGTTTTTCTATCTAGAAAAAGCGTATGAACAAGTTACTTGAATTATTTTCAAGCCTATTTTTATGTTTAAAGAAGGAGAAGTATAATGAGTAAGCCATTAGTTGTAATGAGCAATCCATTTGGACTTAGAATGTATCATAGCGGAAAAAAACCAACCATGATTGTTCCTCATCTTATAAACAGTAGTTATGTTAACCCTAGAAATCATGCTGATTCTAAGGATATTTATCCATTAACACACGACTACGAACAGCATATGAAGTCTAGAGAAGTGTTAGAGGAATACAGAGGATAGATTTAGTTTTACCTTGCTATTAGTAAAAAAAGATACAATCAGAATTCATAATTAAACCAAAAAATTATGAATATGAAATTAAAAATACACACTGGTATTTTTATTGCGTTGTTTTTTGTTCTTCAAGGTGCTTCATACTTAGCACTAGCGCAAGAGCGTGATTACAATAAAGAATGGCAAGTCCTACATCAACAGGTAATGACGCTTTATACAAAAGGGGTATACGAACAAGCTATCGAGGAAGCGACTAAATCCCTAAAATTTGCACAGGTGAATATCGGAGAAAAACACCCAAGCACAGCAAGTAGTCTTAATGTGTTAGCTTTCATC
>DTVJ01000329.1 GCA_012963565.1 Piscirickettsiaceae bacterium | reverse complement strand
AAAGTAGATGAGTTGTTAAAAAACCCAAGGTTTAGAATGGCATATGACTTTTTATTATTACGCTCTCAAAGTATCAATCCAGAGTTATCAAAAACAGCCACTTTTTGGACTAAGGTCCAGCAATGAAATCCATCCTGATTACGGGCTGTTCTAGCGGGATTGGGTTGTGTTTGGCTGAGGGTTTAAGGCGTGATGGTTATAGAGTATTTGCCACTGCTAGAAAGGTTGAAGATGTTGAAAAGCTTAAACATGAAGGTTTTGAAGCTTTTCAATTAGATTTATCATCCTCTGAGTCTATTAAGATGGCAATTAAGGCTGTTTTTCAACAAACCGACAATTTATATAGCCTTATTCATAATGGTGCTTATGGGCAAGTTGGGGCGCTGGAAGATATTTCACGCCAAGCCTTGGATGAACAATTTCAAACTAATGTATTTGGATGGCATGAGTTGACTAATTTAGTGTTACCAAAAATGAAGCTGAAAAATGAAGGACGAATTATTTACTTAAGCTCTGTTTT
The DNA here is from genome assembly GCA_012963565.1 of Piscirickettsiaceae bacterium. Lineage (GTDB taxonomy): Bacteria > Pseudomonadota > Gammaproteobacteria > PS1 > Pseudothioglobaceae > Thioglobus_C. Next base: position 3,860 of record DTVJ01000329.1, on the reverse strand, counting down.
GGGTTTTGTAGCAATGCCATTTAGAGGTCCTTATAATGCTTCTAAATTTGCCATAGAAGGTCTGGTTAATACGTTAAGACTAGAGTTAGCGCATACTAATATCCAGTTGTCACTGATTCAGCCGGGACCGATTGAATCAAAGTTTAGGATTAATGCCTATAAAGCATTCACAAAGCATGTTGATATGAGTCGTAGTGATTATCAACAAAATTATGAAAAAATGATAAAACGCCTAAAATCTGATGAATTGGCTGACTATACTTTGCCCGCAGAGGCAGTACTAAAATGCGTTGTGCATGCCTTAGGTGCTAAGCATGCAAAAATTCATTATCAGGTGACATTTCCAACTAAACTGTTTGCTGTACTGATTAGATTATTGCCAGCCAGGTTAATGGATAAAATACTTAATAAAGCTGGTGGCGGAGGAGGACGATAAAGCAATGAAAAAATTTGATTTTAATAAAGGCTTATTAGAGCTTGAAAGTATTGTGAAAACAATGGAATCTGGGGATCTGAGTTTAGAAGATTCACTCAAATATTTTGAGCAAGGTGTGCAACTTACTCGTCAGTGCCAAACAGCGTTGAGTGAAGCAGAGCAAAAGATTGCTGTTTTGAGTGCTGATGATAATTATCAAAATGAAAAGCCACTAGACGAATTGTAGTCGATGAGTTTTAAAAATTACACCCAACGTGTTAATCAACATTTAGATGGGTATTTATCTAACCAAGGCAGTTTGACTGAGGCGATGCGCTATAGTGTTTTGTCTGGAGGGAAGCGTTTTAGACCTATTCTAACCTATACAGTGGCCAATGTCTTTGATACGGATTTAAATCTAGCAGACTCTAGTGCTTGTGCAGTTGAGCTAATCCATGCCTACTCTTTGATTCATGATGACCTTCCAGCCATGGATGATGATGACATAAGGCACAATCAACCTGCCTGTCATAAACAGTTTGGTGAAGCGCAAGCTATTTTAGCTGGCGATGGATTGCAAGCTCTGGCCTTTAAAGTTTTAACCAATGACAAGAGTTTGACGGCACAAGTACGAATAGCCTTATTGCAAACACTAACAGACGCCTCTTTTGAGATGGCAGAAGGGCAGTCTATTGACCTTTCTGTGGTGTCACAAGTAGTTGATGTGGAAACTTTAAAAAATATGCACCAGAAAAAAACAGGTGCACTTTTGAATTGTGCCGTCAAACTAGGTACTTTAATTTCTGATCAGTGTAGTGCCGATGATAGACAGATACTTGATGGCTTTTCAAAAGATATTGGTCTGGCTTATCAAATCCAAGATGATGTTTTGGATGTGCTAACACCTGAAGGTATATTAGGTAAGAAGCAAAATTCCGACGCTGATAAAGACAAACCTACTTATCCTGCACTATTAGGTCTAGATGAGGCGACGCAGACTTACCAGAAATTGTATGCTCAGGCATTAGCAAGACTTGAACAATTAAGTGTGAATGCAGATGAGTTGCGCAAGTTAACGCAGCAACTGCAATCAAGAAAGTTTTAGAATTCTACTAAAACACTGCCCCAGCTAAATCCACCACCAATACCTTCAAATAAAAGGGTATTACCTTTTTTAATGCGACCATCTCGAACAGCTGTGTCAAGTGCTAGCGGTATAGATGCAGCGGAAGTGTTACCATGTTTATCTAAGGTAACAATCACTTTATCCATTGGGGTTTTGATACGTTTTGCCACGGCAGAAATAATACGAATATTGGCCTGATGAGGCACCATCCAATCAAGATCATCTGGGCTCATAGCGCACTCTTTAAGTGTTAGCTTGGCCAAAGAAGATAAACGATTGACAGCAATTTTAAATACTTCATTACCAGCCATTTCGATAAAGCCAGTTTCGTTAATGTAGTTATTGGTTACTTGTAAGGAAGATAGGTAATTGCCATCACTAAATAGCTTAGAATGTAGAATACCAGTTTCCTCACTACCACTTAGTACAACGGCGCCAGCACCATCACCAAAAAGAATTGCAGTCGAACGATCTTTCCAATCGACAATTCTGGATAAGGTTTCACTACCAACCACTAGTACTTTATCGACTGTACCGGTTTTAATGTATTGTTCGGCGGTGGTTAATGCAAAGATAAAACCTGCACATACTGCTTGAAGATCGAACGCAGGACAAGAAGCACCAATGGCATTTTGTAACATGGTCGCAGTGGCAGGAAAGATCTTATCTGGTGTGGTGGTGGCAAGAATGATTAAATCTAGCTCGCTGGCATCGATACCAGCCATTTCGAGTGCATTGTTAGCAGCGATTGTGGCTAGGTCGCAGGTCGATTCATCAGTGACTCTACGTCTTTCTTTAATACCAGTTCGAGCCGTAATCCATTCATCAGAAGTATCAATGACTTTTGCTAAGTCGTCATTGGTAACAATGTTAGGTGGTAGGTAGGAGCCAGTACCAATAATTCGTGCAAATTTACTCATTAATCTATTCGCCTTGTTGATTCTCTAGTTCTAATGATACTTGATTAGCTATCTTTTCAGTGATTTTAGCGTGTGCTTCAAGGTAAGCCTCTTTGATTGCTTGGAAGAATGAATCTGCATCAGCACCACCATGACTTTTAATTACGATACCACGAAGCCCTAATAAGCTAGCACCATTGTATTTTCCAGGGTCTAGACTCGATTTGAAATCTTTTAAAACGGGCGTTGCGATTAAGGCAACAATTTTAGTGAAGATATTTTTAGTAAAGGCTTGTTTAAGGTAATGACCCATCATTGCAGCTACACCTTCACTAGCCTTAAGTGCGATATTACCTTCAAAACCATCACAAACTACTAAGTCAACAGTGCCTTTATAAATATCATCACCCTCAATAAAACCAACATAGTTAAGGTTCGATGCTTTGAGTAGTTCGGCAGTTTTTTTGATATTATCATTACCTTTCATTTCTTCTTCGCCGATATTGAGCAGACCAACCGTAGGCGCAGAAATATTTTCAGTATGTTCAACGGCAATTGAACCCATAGTAGCAAATTCAACCAAAGCTTCAGGCTTAGAATCAACATTAGCGCCCAGGTCGAGCATATGCGTATGCCCTGTCATAGTAGGCATGCGACCCATAATAGCAGGGCGGTCAATACCTTTAATGGTTTTTAAAACAAAACGAGAGATGGCCATTAGCGCACCAGTATTGCCGGCACTAACACAAGCATCCGCCTCTTCATTTTTAACCAGATTAATGGCAACACGCATTGATGAATCTTTCTTTTTACGTAGAGCAATTGAAGGTGATTCATTCATTGCGATTACTTCACTGGCGTGAGTAATACTGAATCGATTGGATAATTTTTGACTAGATGAGTGTTTGAGTAGCTCTGCTTGAATAGCAGACTCGTCACCTACAAAATGTAGGTACAGGTCGTGAAATGCACTCAGGGCTTTAAGACCTGCTTCAATTGTAGCAGGTATCCCATGATCTCCCCCCGAGGCATCAATTGATACCTTGATTGTCATTAGGACCTAAGCTTCTACTTCTTGGATGTCTTCAGCGTTATTGATAACTTTTTTACCACGATAGTAACCATCAGCAGTTACGTGGTGGCGCAAATGAATTTCGCCGGTTTCTTGATCTTCAGATAATGCAGGACTTGTTAGTGCATTGTGTGAACGACGCATACCTCTTTTTGAAGGGGTTTTTCTACTTTTTTGTACAGCCATTTTTTACTCCTTAGTTGAGTTTTTTAATTGTTCTAATACTGCAAAAGGATTTTCACGCTTCTGCTCATTCATCGGTTGCGTGTCTTTATACGATGCACACTCATGGTCATGCATGGGTATCATCGGAATGGATATCAACACTTCATCCGTTATAAATTCAAT
>DTVJ01000328.1 GCA_012963565.1 Piscirickettsiaceae bacterium | reverse complement strand
AAACAGCTGAACTGTAGAGCCGGGATAGGAAAATGAAAGACCTTGTAAGTCAATCTTTCCAGTGTATTTTTTTAACCCTGTTCCTTGCATCCTCTCAAGTGGTAATTTCATAAAACCACGCAATAAATTACCTGATTGAGTTGCAGTTGCAAAAGTCTCTCCCATTTGTGAAAGTCGAGTTATTGGCATTAGAGCTCGTCCTGCCAATATATTTGCTCCAATCATTGCACCAACACTAAGATCACCATTTACTGCTTGTATAGCACCAACAGTAATAATTGCCACTGTTTGTAAACTTGTCACTACTCCTATTTTTGATTGCAAAGTATCTCGATTTAAGAGTAGTTTTCCACGCAGCCTAGCCACCATGGAATCACACTTTACCCATGCAAGAGAAAGAAATTCAGAACCATTAAAAACTCTAATTGTTTCTGCTGCAGAAACTGCCGATCCTAAAACCCCTGACCGCTCAGCAGAGGCTTCTTGCACTTGTTTTGTGTCTTTTTTTCCAGATTTCTGAACAATTATTGCCATCAATAAAGATATGATCATTGCACTAATTGAAACCAATGCAAGAGTAGGACTAAGAAGCCACAATACAAATACAAATAATAGTGAAAACGGGAGGTCTAATACAGCTGCTACATTTTGTGGCATTGTAATTGCACGAATAGAATCAACGCCACGTAATACCTCATGGCGTTGTCCAAAAGAAACCTGATCAAGTGAAGGTTGCTGAGTTTGTAGTAATGTAGAAAAAGCCACTTTGGACAGTTGATCATTATCTTCCTTATTTTGAGCAATGATTAAACGACTTCTTAAAGAACGGAAGGTCAGTTCAAAACCAACTGCTATTAGTGTTCCAACTGCTAAAGTAGTAAGTGTAGAATTCACCCCATAAGAAACATAACGGTTTAACACTTGAATCACAAACAGTGAAGTGGCCAACCCTAATAATGCGATCACAAAAGTTGTGATAACAAGTTGTAAGGTTATTTTTGGATGGTTAATAAATCTTTGAAATAACTCTTTCATTCTTATTTATCTATAATTGATAT
>DTVJ01000327.1 GCA_012963565.1 Piscirickettsiaceae bacterium | reverse complement strand
AGTTAGGAAGATGCTTGATTTTGCACAATTAGGCACTGATTTCTCCTCGGAAATCAATGTCCAGCAACTAAATAACACTTTTTTAATCCATAAAAATCAAGAATTAAAGGACAGATTAGGGTTATTAATCGATGATACTGAATTGCTTAAAATTTGCTCTGGCGAGGGTAAATTTAATGACATTCAGCCTATTGCCAGTATTTATGCTGGACATCAATTTGGTTATTTCGTGTCACAATTAGGTGATGGCCGTTCTTGTCTGATTGCGCAGATAAAGGATTATGAGCTTTCACTTAAAGGTGCAGGTACAACACCATACTCTCGTGGTGCTGATGGTAGGGCGGTACTGCGCTCATCAATTCGTGAATATTTATGTTCTATTGCAATGAAAGGACTTGGTATCGAAACCACTGAAGCTTTAGCTTTGGTAGGTAGTAAAACGGAGGTTTATCGAGAGAATATTGAACCCGGTGCCATTATTACACGCGTTGCGCAGAGCCACGTTCGTTTTGGACATTTTGAATTATTTGCCTCACGCGGACAAACTGCGCAAGTAAAGCAATTAGCTGATTTTGTAATTGAGCATTACTATCCACATATAAAAGGTGATAACCAGTATGTTGATTTTTTTAATGAAGTAGTGAAAAGAACAGCCATTATGATTGCTGGCTGGCAGGCCCAAGGGTTTGCTCACGGAGTAATGAATACCGATAATATGTCAATTCTTGGACTCACTCTTGACTACGGGCCATTTGGATTTCTAGAGACCTATAACCCTGAATTTGTGTGTAATCATTCTGATCATGAGGGGCGTTATGCTTTTGATCAACAACCTGGTGTGGCATTGTGGAATCTAACTCGCCTATCAGATGCATTATCTAGTTTAATTGATACAAAACAGGCTAAATCTGTATTGGGTAATTATCAGACTTATCTGGTTAAAGAGTATTCAGGCCTAATGAGAAAAAAGTTTGGATTAATTGAAAAAGATGAGCAAGATAACGTATTAATTGGTCAATTTTTTGAAGTACTTTATCAAAATAAAAAAGATTACACAAA
>DTVJ01000326.1 GCA_012963565.1 Piscirickettsiaceae bacterium | reverse complement strand
TTAATCTTTTCATAAATCCTCCAAATAAATAAATATCGTTCGTTTTCTTAATATATTTCAACAATAAAAACTCTTGCAAATGATACCTGTTTTTTACATCTATTAACAAGGAAAGCCCACTTATTGATAGCAATCAATTGTTTTTTAAATATAGGGTTTATTGTGACATTCTCTTGACAACCCAAATAAGCTCTGCTTTAATGCTTACAAGTTAACATTAAAATTCGTGAGGAGATTATGGCAATACCAAAAACCGCAAGAATGGAGGAGCACCTTGGTAAAACTGCCAAGATTAATAAAGTTGGATTAAACGCCCCTTTTGTCTGGCTTAAAGAAGGTGTAAATGACTTTTTCGCCATGCCAATTCTGGCAATCTTCTACGGTGTTTTATTCACTGTTGTTTCGTACACCGCTTGGCATTATTTAAGCACTTCACCTGTACTAGGCGATGTTTCAGCACCATTATTGGCTGTCATTATCTTACTTTTAGGACCGATTTCTGCCATGAGTTTATACGATGCTTCAAGACGACGTGCAGCTGGAGAAAGCCCTAGTATCCTCACAGTATTTAGTGCCGCGTTTAAAGCCAACGGTTCTTGTCCGTCAATTTTCTTATCGGTCATCTTGGTTGTGCTTGCAATTGCCTGGATGATGTTCTCACCACTTATTTATGCTGTCTTTAATACTGGCACGTTGAATATTGTGAGTGAAAATCAAACCGTTGTACAAGCCATCTTAGCTGATATTACTAGTGGTGATAATCAGGGTTTTGTCATTACCTTCTTTATCTTCACAACAGTCGTTGGCTTAATTGCCTTTATGATCAGCTGGTTTTCTTTCCCTATGGTGCTAGACAAAGACTGCGACCCATTCACTGCAGTAGTGACTAGCTTAAAAGCAGCGATGGCTAACAAAATCATTATGCTTATCTGGGTGCCGACAGTGGGCATTCTTGTCTTAGGTGCGCTGGTACTCACCGTAAACTTTTACTTTGTTGGTTTGGTGTTTATCATTCCAGTACTTGCCCATGCGACTTGGCACGCCTACAAAAGCATGATTGGTGAGTTAAAGTAACAAGCACTTAATTTTTTATCCTTTTAGAAGCCTTTTGCATGATGTGCGCAAAAGGCTTTTTTGTGAAGTGCTTTGCATGAATAGTTTTAATCATTAAAATATCGTTATCATTTAATCCACATAATAACTGCACATCCATGTTTAAAAGACTACTCCAAATCTCCATTATTTTGGCACTGATTGTGGTGATTCTAGGCGCCTATACTCGACTCGGGGATGCTGGTCTGGGCTGCCCTGACTGGCCGGGTTGTTACGGACAGATAACCGTGCCGGATGTTGCAGATGGAACAAAGCTTGAGGGTTATGAGCGCCCAGTCGAAGCAGCCAAAGGCTGGAAAGAAATGGTACATCGTTATGCCGCCTCCACACTCGGTTTGGTCATTCTTGTGCTGTTCTTTTTGGCTTTACGAGGCAAACCACGATATTATCAATCCATGGTGTTACCGAGCTTTACCGCGCTGTTCGTTATGCTACAAGGTGCCTTTGGCATGTGGACAGTGACACTCTTAGTACACCCTGGCATTGTTACTACACACCTGCTTGGTGGTTTTATTACCACGGTTTTACTTACTTGGTTGCTACTCAATCAAGGTAGACCAATGATTACTTATCGACACATTTTAAAAAGACACAAGCTCTTATTGTTCGCCACCTTGATGGTATTAAGCTTGCAAATTATTTTAGGTGGTTGGACCAGCACCAACTATGCAGCCTTGTCTTGCGGTCAGCAGTTCCCAACTTGCCTAGGTTCATGGTGGCCAGATATGGATTTTACTAGAGCACTTTACTGGGGGCCACTCGGGGTAGATTATGAATATGGCGTATTAGAAAACCCAGCACGTGCCGCCATTCAAATGATGCATCGAATCGGTGCATTGGTGACCACGGCACTAATAGTCTCACTGTTTTATTTATTTAAGGGTTACACCCATCTAAAATCAAACCTAATGCTGATTGGCGGTTTATTAATCGTACAAGTAACACTTGGTATTCTTAATGTGTTGTTGTCACTACCGATGGCCGTGGCTGTTTTACATAACGCGATTGCTCTGTTATTATTACTCAGCATTGTTGTATTAATACACAAAGTATCTAGAGCACCCACATAAAAACACACAGTCAAAAAGAAGAGTGATGAAAAAAATTGAAACCTGTACGGCGGAAAATAAATGTAGTCAAGTTAAGAAGACGCGCAACTCGATCATTTGGTTAGGCATAGGCATTATTGCACTTGCCTATTTTTTACTTGTTCCAAGTGCCAACCAACTCAAAGACTTACAAAAACAAGTTAATCCGACGGCTTCTTTATATTCAAACCCTAAATCATTGCAAGGGAAGTTTCCACTAATCGATGATAATCGCAATATAGTGTCATTGTCTGAAGTAGCAAATGGCAAATGGACTATTTTATATTTTGGCTACACTTCGTGTCCAGACGTTTGCCCAACAGACCTAGCTACGCTCAATCAAACATTTGTGCTAATGAAGCAAGCGGATAAATTGCAAGTTGTGTTTGTTTCAGTTGACCCAAAGCGTGATGTTGGGAGACTTAATGCCTTTACCAAGCAATTTAATACTAGCTTTGTTGGACTGAGTGCTGAAGACGAAGTATTGGCCAATTTTACAAAAGCGTTAGGTGTGTATCATGAGATTTCAAAGACAAAACAAAAGGCCTCTCAGGATCACAAAGACATGAAGATGAAGGCGGACAATAACTACCTAGTCAACCACACGGCCAGTTATTTGTTGCTTAATCCGAATCTCGAATTAACTGGTTTATTAACCAACCCGCACTATGCTAAAAAAATGGCGGTTGCACTTGATTTGATTATTGAAACGCTAGACTAAGCTATTTAATAATTTGACTAAGACAGGGCAAATTTGACTACTGTCATCACCAGCACAATAAATATGACTGTCATCACCAAGCCGACAATGATGTAAGCCCAAGGGCCTTGTTTTTCGGTGCGTTCAAAATCTTTAATTAGGTCTTCTTTTTTGCCCACACCAACCATGGCAGAAGCCACTGCTTTAAATACTTGTCCCAGTCCTTTCATGAAAACTCTCCCGCCTTTATAATACAATTAGCCAGTAATGATCAACTAGCAATGCTAGGAATAATAACATTAAATAGTTAATTGAATACTTAAATGTATCCCAAGGTATTTTATTATCATCAGGATTTTTGTAAATCTTCACTGCATACATCAAGAATATTAGTCCTAACACCACAGCTGAAACTAGATAAATCAAGCCAGACATGCCTGCTAAATAAGGCAATAATGTGACTAATAGCAACAACACGGTATAGAGCAAAATTTGAATTCTAGTGTAGGCTAAGCCGTGTGTCACTGGCAACATCGGCACATCCACTTTTTTGTATTCTTCAACTCTGTATATTGCCAACGCCCAAAAATGTGGTGGCGTCCAAATAAACACTATAAGAAACAACAATAGAGCATATTCAATGCCTTGCGTGCCAGAAATCGCTGTCCAGCCAAGTACCGGTGGCGCAGCACCAGCAGCACCGCCAATTACAATGTTTTGTGGCGTAGCACGTTTCAGATACATGGTGTATATCACCGCATAACCGATTAGTGAGATAAAAGTCAGCACCATGGTGATGGTGTTGACAAAGAACTGCAAAATACCCAAACCAACCACGCCTAAAAATACACCCCAAACCAGGGCTTGATTGCGAGTCACCCTGCCCTGAGGCAATGGGCGCTGATCAGTACGAGACATTTGAATATCAATTTGTTCATCGACCACGTGGTTAAATACAGCTGCAGATGCTGCTGCCATACTGATACCAACCGAGGCACTAATCACTAACAGTGCATCAGGCAGGTACGGTGCGGGTACAGCCAAAAACATGCCTACCACGGCTGTCAGCAGAATAAGCGCAACAACTTTAATTTTGCATAGGCCGATTAAATCACTTAATGAAGGCATGATAATCTCCTCTTAACCGATACGTGAATATTTAAATAAACGCTTTAAGTCTTTAATAACGCGCTTAATATCTAATGCTTTCGGATTGTAATGTAGCATCACATTGCCTAGCGGATCAATTAAAAATAAACTGTTGTTTGGAAATTTACTCAGCTGTTGATTCAGCATCACACTAGGATGGGCAATCAATACTCCTGCCTCTTGGAAATCGGTGGCACCATTAATTAATAACAACCTTTGAACACGGCGCATGTTCTCATTCATAAGGATGCGAATGGTTTTCATATCCTTAAGCGCTTGTGTACAAGTGTTGTCACACTGATTGGTTACATAAGTGAGCGTCCATAAACCTTGCAAATCGCCCTTAGTATTCTCAGCAAAAACTACATCCTGTTTCTCAGTAGTAATGATCGGATTGACAAATTGTCCGTAATTAACGGTATTGCCGGTAAAAGCAGTTGGGTTCCAATAGAAAAATGCTGTTCCTAGGACAATTGGAATGACAAAAGAAGCCAACAATACCCATAATTCTTTCTTAGAATTCATAAAAAACCTTGTTCTGAAAAGCGTGCAATAATACGCTTAAAGTGTTAAAAAATCAATTTCGAAAAGTGCTACAGTCTAACTTCTATACCATTTTTTTGCATGGCTGCCTTGGCTTCAGCTACGGTATATTCACCAAAGTGAAAGATGCTAGCCGCTAACACAGCATCAGCACCACCCTTTAACACTCCCTCAGATAGGTGTTCTAAATTACCCACGCCACCTGAAGCAATCACTGGCACGTCAACCGCGTCAGAGACCGCTTTGGTCAATGCCAAGTCAAAACCAGTTTTAACGCCGTCGCAGTCCATTGAGGTTAAGAGCACCTCACCCGCACCAAATTCGCCCTTGGTCATTTTCACTGCCCATTCAACCGCATCAATACCGGTCGGTTTACGTCCACCGTGCGTAAAGATTTCCCATTTGGGTGGATTACTCGAGACTTGCTTGGCATCAATCGCAATAACAATACACTGAGAGCCGAATTTCTCACTGAGCTCGTTAATCAGGTCAGGGTTAAAAATCGCTGCCGAATTAACTGCTACCTTATCAGCGCCTGCATTGAGCATTATGCGTACGTCTTCAGCTTTACGAATACCGCCACCTACGGTTAGTGGGATAAACACTTGCTCGGCAATGCTTTCCACCATGTGTACAGTGGTGTCACGACCTTCATGCGAAGCGGTAATATCCAAGAAAGTGATTTCATCAGCGCCCTCTAAATCATAACGCTTGGCCACCTCAACCGGATCACCGGCATCTTTGATATCGACAAACTGCACGCCTTTGACCACACGGCCGTCACGCACATCAAGACAAGGAATGATTCTTTTTGCTAGCATAATAAAATACATTTTACCGTATTTATACTTTCAAAAGGCTTGCGCCGCCCTATAGGTATAATCAACCTCATGAGTACACCTAAACACATTGCAATTATTATGGACGGCAACGGCCGTTGGGCTTCAAGGCGTTTTTTACCACGCATACAGGGCCACCAAAAAGGGGTTAAAGCTGTGCGGAAAGTGGTTAAACATTGTGGTAAGCTCGGTGTTGAAACACTCACATTATTTGCCTTTAGTAGTGAAAACAAAAACCGCTCAACTGAAGAGGTGTCGTTATTATTTAAACTGTTTCTAGGTGTTTTAAGACTAGAAACTAACAAACTCAACAAACACAACGTCAAGCTCAAAATTATTGGCGATATGAGTTTGTTCCCTAAAGAAATACAACAAGTTGCAACTGAAGCACAAGAGCTACTATCTGATAACACTGGATTAACCTTGGTAATTGCCGCCAACTATGGTGGACAATGGGATATCACTCAGGCCGCACAACAAATTGCCAAACGTTCAGCCAATGGTGAAATCAATGCTGATGAAATTAACATTGAATCTTTTGCACAATATTTATCATTGGCAGATCAGCCGAAAGTTGATTTATTGATTCGCACCAGTGGCGAGCTTAGAATCAGTAACTTCCTGCTGTGGGACATTGCTTATAGTGAATTATATTTCACTGACACCCTCTGGCCAGATTTCAACGGTTCAGAGCTCGACAAAGCCATTGACGATTTTAACAACCGCGATCGTCGTTTTGGTGGGCGTAAGGTCAAGGCATGTTAAGCGGGTTAGGTCAAAGAGTTGTCACTGCGTTGGTTTTAGCGCCCTTATTTGTTTGGGCTGTAGTTGCCATGCCAACGACTTATTTTAGTTACTTGTTGTTGGTGTTTGTGGCCGTAGGTGCGTGGGAGTTTGCCAATCTAATCAAACTACAAAGCATCTTCTTACAACTGCTCTATACCGTGGGCATTGTTGCTGTCGCACTTGTTGCAAAAAGCTTTGAGATCTCATTAAGTCTTGTGCTTTATATTTCTATCGCTTGGTGGATGCTGAACTTATATTGGGTACTCAGCTATCCAGCAAAAACTAGCTTATGGTTTAAACCCTTAATCGTACGTCTGATTAGTGGTGTTTTATTATTTCTACCTATGTGGCTTGCGCTAAGCGCATTGCATCAAGACCCAGACTATGGTGCGCCGTGGTTTTTACTGCTAACGCTGATTATCTGGGGTGCAGACTCTGGCGCTTACCTTACCGGCAAGGCCATAGGCAAACACAAACTTGCACCCAAGATCAGCCCGGGAAAATCTGTTGAAGGCGTGATTGGTGGTATTGGTTTTGCCCTAGTGGTGATGGTTGCTTTCTTACAATATCAGGACATACCAACAGATAAATATTTGGGGTATTTATTCTTAACAGTGATAATTTCCAGTGTATCAGTTTTAGGTGATTTGTTCGAAAGTCTATTTAAGCGCGAGTCTGGCATGAAAGACAGTGGTCAAATACTGCCTGGCCATGGCGGGGTATTAGACCGCATTGATTCTTTGACCGCGGCATCGCCGTTTTTCCTATTAGGCATTAATCTACTATGAAAAACATCACACTATTAGGCGCTACTGGATCAATTGGAAAAAGCACCTTGTCGGTGGTTGACCAACACAGTGATAAATTCAACATCTTTGCGCTCAGTGCCAATACCAACTGGCAACCCATGGTTGATTTGTGTCATAAATACCAACCAAAATATGCGGTAATGATGGATCAGGATGCCGCCTCGCAACTGCAAAATGCATTGGATAATGACACCCAAGTGCTCAGTGGCGAGCAGGCATTGTGTGAAATTGCATCACACGAACAAACAGATTATGTGATGGCCGCCATTGTCGGTGCCACTGGCATGTCTTCTGCCTTAGCGGCAGCCAAAGCAGGTAAACGTATTATGCTTGCCAACAAAGAATCGCTAGTATTGGCAGGTGACATCTTTATGGATGCGGTTAAAAACTCTGGTGCCGAGCTAATTCCGGTTGATTCGGAGCACAGTGCAATCTTCCAATGTTTACAAAGTGGTCGATCAGGATTAACAAAGATTCAACTCACTGCCAGCGGTGGGCCATTTTTACACACAGCGATTAATGAACTGCAATCGGTCACACCTGACGAGGCTTGCGCCCACCCTAATTGGAATATGGGACGTAAGATTTCTGTTGATTCGGCCACGATGATGAACAAAGGTTTGGAGGTGATTGAGGCCTTTTATTTGTTTGCACTCAAGCCAGATCAAATTGATGTGGTCATGCACCCGCAGAGCATTGTTCATTCCTCGGTCTATTATGAGGATGGTTCCACGCTGTCTCAGCTCGGTAACCCTGATATGCGCAGTGTAATTTCTTACGCAATGTCTTATCCCGAACGTATCAGTTCTGGCGTAGAAGCGCTAGATTTGGCCAGCAATTCGCCGTTGGAGTTTTATACCCCAGATTTTGATAAATTTGCCTGTTTAGGGCTAGCGTTTGACGCGCTCAAGCAAGGTGGTAGCGCCATGGGTACAATCAATGCAGCTAACGAAGTAGCCGTCGATGCTTTTTTAAACCATCAAATTAAATTTTTAGAAATACCCAACATTATTGAGCAAACACTCACTCAAGCAAAACATACAACATTAAGCAGTCTGGACGCTATTATTGCCAACGATCGACAGGCACGTGTGATTGCACTAGAGCTTGTTGATCGGCATGTTTAATCGTCAATTAATTCGTGTCGCTCTTTTAATTGGCGCACTATTTATAATCAGCACAAATACGGTATTGGCACATGGCAGTAATCCCCTTGAGCGCTCCACCATCCACATTACGCGTTCGCTTAATTATGATGCACAGAGGGCTAACATCAGTCCACAAATTGTCAAAACCATTATTCGAGTTTTTTCGTGGAAAGTTGATTTTAACAAAGACCTAAGAAAAGGTGATCGTTTTATTATTGTTGGCAACAGCGGCATCAACCCTAGCGCGTTGATCTACATCGGCTCGAAAAAACGTGTGGCCGTATTTGCTTACACTGACAAGCGTGGTCGCACGAATTATTATGATATTAATGGCAATTCGTTGTACCAGTCGTTTTTATCAGCGCCTTTAAAATACGGCAGAATTAGCTCTAAATTCCAAAGGAAACGCCTTCATCCTATTTTAAAAACTTTGAAACCACATAGGGCAGTTGATTTTACCGCCAAGAAGGGAACGCCGGTTTATTCTGTGGCTAGTGGTGTGGTTCAACACAGAAAAAAAATGGGTCCACTTGGCAATGTGGTCTACATTAAACACGGCAGCAACTACACCACCGTTTATGCACATTTGTCTAGGTTTGCCAGCGGTCTAAAACCTTCAACCAAAGTTAAAAAGGGTCAGGTGATTGGTTATGTAGGTTCGACTGGGCGCTCGACGGGGCCGCACTTGCATTACGAATTACGTTATAAAGGCAAACGCAAAAATCCGTTGACTCATCCATTGCCGAAACAAAAGCAGGTCTCTCATTCTGACTTGTGGAATTTCAAGAACAAAGCCAATACCATATTACGTAGTCTGTAAATTATTGGTTAGCTAGCCAGTCTTTCCAACTTTTAACACTAAGACTTCTCCAGTAACCACTATCCACGTGTTGGGCTTGATACTCGGCCGCTCCTTTGACATCGTTTAACACAGCAAAAGTAATCAGCTCTTTGATACGTAGAGTCTCTTTAGTGCCTGGAACTAAGGATTCATTTCTAATAACGGCAGCAATAAAAGCAGAGTTTGCATTACCGTGAACCTCAAAAGATTCTTCAAATAAATTAAGCGCCAGAAACTCATTCTTAACAAAACCACCATCACCATCGAGCAAATACAGACCGTAATCGTAAAGTGCAGAATCATAGCTTTGCCTGACCAGTTTAATCAATATCTCGTTAGCAACGCGCGGTTGTGACGGATAACCCATTAACGTGTTGCCGCTGCGGATTTGCTGAGAGGATTCGTACACGGCATCAAAATCATTTAGATCAAATGCGCCCTTGAGTAACAAAGACTGACCACGCATAACTACATCACGAGAGCCGATTTCATTGCCAACTTGAATTAAACGCATCGCACCATCAGTGAGCGGTGAAGCCGCTACAGATTGGGCGACTAATAAAGTAATGATTAAAAAAAAGTTTGTCATGGTATTTTGTTCTGCATTTTACCATAGCCAGTCAAAACTATCTCGTGCGCCTCGTAATAACGGGGGGCTACATTCACGTTCTTAGCATTTGGATTAAGGTTAAAATAACGTTAGAAATTAACCGGTAAGGACACGCTTGCAAACACTATTTGAAACCTCGCTAAGTCTGCCACTTATTCAAAAAGGCAAGGTGCGAGATATTTACGATGTTGACGACAAGCGTATGCTGATTGTCACCACTGACCGTTTAAGTGCTTTTGATGTCGTCTTCGATGAGCCCATTAGTCAAAAAGGTGCTGTGTTAACCAGTGTGGCTAATTTTTGGTTTGATAAAACCAAGCATATTATTCCCAATCATTTAACCCACGAGTCACTAGATAGTGTTTTAAGTGCAGCAGAAGCCAAGCAAGTTGAAGGCCGAGCGATTATTGTAAAGAAACTCAAACCTCTCGCGGTTGAGGCTATTGTGCGCGGCTACTTGATTGGCTCGGGTTGGAAAGATTATCAACAAAACGGCTCGGTTTGTGGCATTGCATTGCCCAGTAACTTAAAGCTGGCTTCAAAGTTACCTGAAGTGCTTTACACACCATCAACTAAGGCTGACCTAGGTGAACACGATATGAATATCGACTTTGACAAGACGGTCGAAATTTTAGGCGAGGACATGGCCAACCAGGTCAAGCAAGCAAGCCTCGAGATTTATCAATTTGCTGCTGATTACGCGCTAAAGCGTGGCATTATTATTGCGGACACTAAGTTTGAATTCGGTCTGGACGAAAACAACCAACTTACGCTGATGGATGAGGTATTAACGCCTGATTCGTCACGTTTTTGGTCAAAAAATGATTATCAAGTAGGATCTAGCCCTAAAAGCTTTGACAAGCAAATTGTGCGTGATTATTTAGAAACGCTAGATTGGGACAAAACCCCGCCCGCGCCAACACTGCCTGAAAGTATCAGTCAGAAAACAGCAGATAAATACCTGGAAGTACAAACACTATTAACACAGATCTAAAATTATGCAGCTAAGCGGTTCAATTAGCAAAATGCACACTCACTTAAACATGGGTACAGCGCAATATCAGCTGAAAATTGGTGATAAGCTGCTTAACATTAACGATTTGATCGGCGAAAATATAAGTCTTGAGTTTAACGGTCAGATCAATTGCGCAAATTGTGGCAAAGCCATCAAAAAGAGCTATTCACAGGGATTTTGTTATCCCTGTTGTCAGAAATTAGCCAGATGTGATTTGTGCATCATGAAGCCAGAAACTTGTCATCATCATTTGGGCACTTGCCGGGAGCCACAATGGGGGCTAGACAACTGCTTTGTGCCACATGTGATTTATTTGGCCAATTCCTCAGGTGTGAAGGTTGGCATTACTCGCAAAAGCAACATTCCTAGCCGTTGGATTGATCAGGGCGCTGTTAGCGCTTTACCTATACTTGAAGTAGATACTAGACTTAAATCCGGACAAATTGAAGTTGCATTAAAGGCGTACGTTAACGACAAAACTAATTGGCGAAAGATGCTAAAAAATGAAGTTGACTCTGTCGACCTTGAGCAAGTCCGTGACGAACTTCTGCCAAAAATCCAAACACTAAGCGCTGAATTGGGTGCCACGGCACTGAAGAACAAGGCTTTAGAAATTAATTACCCTGTGGTAGAATATCCAAGCAAAATTAACTCACTAAACTTTGATAAAACGCCAAGCATTTCAGGGGTTTTACTGGGCATTAAAGGGCAATATTTAATTTTGGATAGCGGGGTGCTTAACATTAGAAAGTTTGGCTCTTACAACATAACATTAACTTATTAGGAAAAACATGGCGGAATTAATTATTGAAGAGTTGGTATTGGGTGATGGTGCAGGTGCAGGTGCAAAATCAGGCGATAGTATCTCTGTGCACTATACTGGCTGGCTAACTAACGGCAAAAAATTTGATTCTAGTGTTGATAGGAATGACCCGTTTGATTTTAAATTGGGCGTGGGTCAGGTGATTCCTGGCTGGGATCAAGGCGTTGAAGGCATGCAAGTAGGCGGCAAGCGCAAGCTTACTATTCCGTCAAGATTGGCTTACGGGCCTATCGGTGCAGGCGGACTGATTCCACCTGACGCAACCCTAGTGTTTGAAGTAGAATTATTAGCAATTAAATAAAACAATCTTAGCCGATGAACGACGATTTCCCCCGAGTCAAAAGACTACCTGCTTACGTTTTTGCCGTTACTAACGAGCTAAAAGCCGAAGCCAGAGCTCGTGGTGAGGACATTATTGACTTTGGTATGGGCAACCCCGATCAACCAACCCCAGACCACATTGTTGAAAAATTGGTGGAAGCGGCGCGTCGCAAAGACACACATCGTTATTCAACTTCGCGCGGCATTCCGCGTCTTAGGCGTGCGATTACCAATTGGTACAAAAAACGTTTTGATGTCGACTTAGACTCAGAAACCGAAGCTATTGTCACTATTGGGTCAAAGGAAGGCTTGGCAAATCTTGCACAAGCGGTCGTGGGCAATGGCGATACCGTCTTGGTGCCTAACCCCGCTTATCCAATTCACCCTTATGGGTTTGTGATTGCTGGCGCTGATATTCAACACGTGCCTTGTGGTCCAGATGATGATTTTTTTGCTGAATTAGAGCGCTCAATTAAAAACACTTGGCCAAAGCCAAAAATGTTGGTGCTTAATTACCCTTCCAACCCAACCACAGAATGTGTGGAATTGGAGTTTTTTGAAAAAGTCATTAAAATTGCCAAAGAGCATGAGATTTGGGTCATTCAAGATTTAGCTTACGCCGAT
Organism: Piscirickettsiaceae bacterium; assembly: GCA_012963565.1. Classification (GTDB taxonomy): domain Bacteria; phylum Pseudomonadota; class Gammaproteobacteria; order PS1; family Pseudothioglobaceae; genus Thioglobus_C. The sequence goes on along the minus strand of DTVJ01000326.1, from coordinate 3,609 downwards.
ATTGTGTTTGATGGCTATGTAGCGCCAAGCATTCTTCAGGTCGAAGGCGCAAAAGACATTGCGGTTGAGTTCTTCTCTTTATCAAAAAGCTACAACATGCCTGGCTGGCGTGTGGGTTTTATGGTGGGAAACCCAATATTAGTAAGTGCGCTCGCTAAGATTAAATCTTACCTTGATTATGGCATGTTCACCCCAATTCAAGTGGCGGCGATTGAAGCTCTAGAAGGCGATCAAAGTTGCGTTAGAGAGATTTCTGATATGTATCAAGATCGCCGAGATGTCTTGTGTGAAGGATTACAATCCATTGGTTGGGACGTTACGCCACCAAAAGCCACGATGTTTGTTTGGGCCAAAATTCCTGAATTTTACCAAGAACTAGGTTCGCTTGAATTTACTAAAAAACTACTCAAAGTAGCTAAAGTTGGTGTCTCTCCTGGCATCGGTTTTGGCGACTATGGCGACAACTACGTGCGCTTTGGTTTAATTGAAAATGAGCACCGAACACGTCAGGCTGTTCGCGGCATTCGTGAAATGTTCAAACAAGACGGGTTGTTATGAGGCTTTCTGCCGCAGAATTTTTCCAATCAAAAAACAAGCGCCTAACATTACTGGGCATGTCGGGTGTTGGCAAAACTCATCTGTCAAAATTGCTAAGCAATGAAGATAAATGGTATCACTTTTCTGGTGATTATCGCATTGGCGCCGAATATCTTAACGAAGCCATTTTAGACAACATTAAGCAAAACGTTAAACAAGACGACTGGTTGGCTGGATTGTTAAGCAATAATTCTATCAGCATTCAAAATCACATTACCTTTGACAACCTGTCTTCAGTCTCTGCGTTTTTAGGCAAGGTTGGCAACCCTGAACAAGGCGGTCTGCCTATCGATGAATTTACCCGACGCCAAGCATTACATCGACAGGCCGAGATTAACACTATGCTAGATGTTCCAAAATTTGTTGAAAAGTCTAAGCAGCAAGGTTTTAACCATTTTATTAATGATGCTGGTGGTAGCCTATGTGAACTTGATGACGACAAAGTGTATCAAACACTAGCCGAACACACGTTAATCCTCTATATTAGAGCCAGCAAAACCAATGAATCTGCTCTGATTGAACGCGCGCAAACACACCCAAAACCCTTGTACTATCAAGCTGAATTTTTAAAAGCACAATTAGAGGTTTATTTAGCTGAGAATGGCTTGACCTACGCGGCGCAAATTAACCCTGACGCTTTTGTATGCTGGATATTTCCGCGCCTACTCGCACATCGTATTCCCAAGTATGAAGCAATTGCTGACAAGTATGGTTACACCATTGACAGTGAAGACCTGTATCAATGTAAAAACGCTGACGAAGTGTTTGAGCTGATTCATGGAGCACTAGACTGATGCCACTTATCGCACATTCTAACTTGCCTTCATTTGAACGTCTTAAACAACAGGGTGAAACTATTCTGTCAAAAAACCGTGCTGACCATCAAACCATTCGTGAATTGCACATTGGGTTGCTCAATATGATGCCAGATGCGGCACTTGAGGTAACTGAAAGACAATTCTTCAGTCTAATTGGCCAATCTAACCAAATTGCACAATTTTATATACACCCATTTAGCTTGGATTCAATCAAACGTGGTGAAAAAGCTCAGGCGCATGTTGATAAATATTATAAGAACTTTGACCAAATTAAATCTCAAGGCTTGGATGCGCTTATTATTACTGGTGCGCATGTTGAAGATCCAGACTTAAAAAAGGCTGCATTCTACTCGGACTTGAAAGAGGTGATTGACTGGTCATATGAAAACGTTACTTCTACGCTGTGTTCATGCCTAGCAACGCACGCCGTATTAGAGTTTCGTTATGAGCAAAAACGCCAAGCTATTGGCAATAAGTGCTGGGGCGTATTTCCGCACCAGGTGCTTGATCGCAACCACCCACTCATGAGTGGCGTAAATACTTGCTTCAATGTACCGCATTCTCGTTTTAATGAAATTTCAAAAACGCAATTTGAAAAAGCTGGCGTTAAAATATTGGTAGATAGTAAAGTGGGTGCGCATTTAGGAGTAAGTGAAGACTTGCTTAGAATTGTTTTTTTCCAAGGCCATCCAGAATACGACACGATTAGCTTGCTTAAAGAATACAAACGTGAGGTTCTTTCATTCTTAAATAAGGTTCGGGCTGATTACCCGGTCTTCCCAGATCATTACTTAAGCCCACAAAACAAAGCCATCTTGAATGAGTTTAAGGATAAGTTATTGAGTGGAGAATTTAGCATTGAAGATTTTCCTGAAGCGCTTGTTAGTCAAACTCTGGGCAACACTTGGCATGATTCCACTATTGCTATTATCAATAATTGGATTGGCTGCGTTTATCAAGTAACTCATGAAGATATCGACAAGCCGTTCATGGATGGCATTAACCCTGAAGATCCACTTAATTTAAAGTAGTGCAATCAATTGCAAAGCCGCTGCTGAAGTGGTTTGACCAACATGGTCGCCATACCTTGCCTTGGCAATCAAGCCCTGCTAACGTTTATCACGTCTGGCTCAGTGAGATTATGTTGCAACAAACTCAAGTAAGCACGGTCATTGACTATTTTAATAATTTTATCCAGCAATTTCCTACCTTGTCTGCGCTTGCTAACGCCAGTGAAGATGAGGTTTTGGCGCAGTGGGCAGGTCTGGGTTATTACGCCAGAGCAAGAAACTTACATGCTTGTGCAAAGATCATCATCAACACTTATCGAGGTGATTTTCCCACTGATTTTGAGCAAGTCGTTGGTTTGCCTGGCGTTGGCGAATCAACCGCAGGTGCAATTTTGTCAATCAGCTATGGTCAGACTCACGCCATACTCGATGGTAATGTTAAGCGCGTACTATCTCGATATCATCAGGTTACGGGGCATTATGGGCAAAGTAAAACACTAAAAGAATTGTGGCATTTAGCCAGACAGCACACGCCTAGCATGCGCAATGGTGACTACACGCAGGCCATTATGGACTTGGGCGCAACCCTATGTACTCGCAGTAACCCAAAATGTAGCTGCTGCCCGATTAAGGATGATTGTCAAGCGCAGCAACATAATACTCAAGCTGAATATCCCAACCCAAAACCTAAGAAAAATAAACCAAGCCGTTCAATCGCCATGCTGATTTATCAGAATGAACATCAACACATTTACTTGCAAAAAAGACCGGCAAAAGGCATTTGGGGCGGACTGTGGAGTTTTATAGAATGCGATGATAATCGTCAATCCATTAGTCAAACCATACAGCAATTTAGTCCTGATGCATACATAGAAAAATCACTACCAGCCATCAAACACAGCTTTACTCACTACCATTTGCTCATCAACCCGATTGTTGTTAATTGCCCAGATAGGACAAAAGACTTCCGAGCACTCTCTGAGCTAAATATTGGCTTGCCGACACCTGTTAGCAAAATTGTGCGGCAATTACAATTAGATTAAAATAGTTTCCATGCAATTAATTCGCGGCTTACACAATTTAACCCAACATGCTGGCTGTGTTGTCACCATTGGCAACTTTGATGGTGTACACGTCGGCCATGAAAAAATCATCTCTCGTCTGGTAGAAAAATCTAAAGAACT
>DTVJ01000325.1:827-1063 GCA_012963565.1 Piscirickettsiaceae bacterium | reverse complement strand
TGGTGGCAAAGGCAAAGGAAAAGAAAGAATGTATGATGGAATTGGTACGATTGTCCCAAGAAATGCTATTTCCTTAGTAGGCGTTGGAAACAATAAATTTACCCAATTCTTTTGGGATGGTAAAGTTGGTTCAGATAAGAATGGAAACATATACAGCCAACTTGGAATGGACCTCTCTCATAAATTTGATAACGTTTTAGCTGTTGCCTCCATAATGCCTATATTAGAGCGTGATG
>DTVJ01000325.1:0-814 GCA_012963565.1 Piscirickettsiaceae bacterium | reverse complement strand
CAGGTATATTCAACCCTAACGATATTAGAGATGCAGTTAACAACCAACTTTATCAAGAAAAATTCAAAGCCGTATCTGAAGTCATCACCAAAAGATTTGAAAATCTTGATGAATCTAACGATGAGCTTAAAGATTTACTATCTGCACTAAATATCAATAAAGTTGATTTACTAATCGCAGGGAATTTTCTTTCCAAATTTATTGCAAATAATTTTAAATGCACGCCTTCTAAATTTGATTCTTATTTGAATGGAAACCTAGATTCTTTGTCAAACTCTGAAAAACAGGGTGCAATTACCTTTTATGGAAAAGGTCGCTGCTCATCCTGCCATAAAGGTAGTTTTTTTAGTGATAATTCATTCCACTCTATTGGTGTTTATCAAGGAAGTTTTGGTCCTCACTCAAGACATAGAGATATTGGTAGAGCTGGAGTTACATATAGAGTCGAAGATAAATATAAGTTTCGAACACCAACATTAATAGACATTTCAAAAACACAGCCTTATGGACACAATGGAAGCTTTTCAACACTTGAAGATGTTGTTGTTCAGCATTTTAATCCTGTAGTTGCTTTAGTGAAAAATAACAATATTGATAAATTCTCAAGTATATCCCCTACTCTAGATTCTAGAGATAGTGTGTTATCAACCATAAGGATTAATAAAGAAGAAGAATTGCAAGATTTGCTTAGATTTTTAAAAATACTGTAATCAAGCAGTTAATAAAATTATGAAACTATTACTTATTCTTGCAATAGTTCTAACAGTGCCAGCACAAGCAAAACCCCAATACGGCACAGTAACAGTATCAAAAG
>DTVJ01000324.1 GCA_012963565.1 Piscirickettsiaceae bacterium | reverse complement strand
ACTTACAGGAGCAGGTATTGCAGGAACACAATCTGCAGGAACTGCAAGCTCGTTTAGTAGCGGTACAGGGTTGTTATCAGATAATGGTGTTGCTTCTCCATTAGGCGGTATAGGTTTTATATTGGCAACATCTGCAACCAATTTAAAAATAGAATTAAGTGCTTCTGAAAAAGACGGTGTTACAAAAGTTTTGTCTAATCCAAGAGTGTTTACGCTTGATAATGAGGAGGCTATTGTTATTCAAGGTGATGAGATACCATATCCATCATCAGCAGATGGTGGTGGAACAGATTATGAGTTTAGAGAAGCGGGAGTTAAGTTAACAGTAACACCATCAATTGTTGGTGACGGTAATGTGATTCTGAAAGTAAAGGTTGAAAAAAATTCACCTGATTATAGTAAGAGCAATACCGCTCCTGCAATTAATAAGCGTGAGATTACCACTACATTATTAGTGAAGGACAATACTATTGTAGTAATTGGTGGTGTGTTTACACAAACAACGGTTGATGCAACTAATAAAGTTCCATTCTTTGGAGATTTACCTTTCATTGGTAGTTTGTTTAGTTACAAGAAAGACTCTGATCTTCGAAAAGAACTACTTATTTTCTTAGCCCCTCGCATTATTTAATTATTCAAGATTATGAAACTTGGTATTCCTGCCGAATCAGCAAAGCAAATAGCTTCTTTTTTAGTTGGTTATGGCTTGATTACTGATGAGCAACTCTCTCATGCAACTGCATCTAGTATTGAGGGTGATAAGGGATTAATGGATACAATCATCGAAAACGGTTTTGCTGATGAAAAATCAATTGTTAAAGCGCTTTCTGAAACTTATGAAGTAGACTATATAGATTTATTAGATGATAAATCTGTTGATTTGTCTATCATCAGTGTATTACCTAAGAAGTTTATTTGTGAAAATAGGGTAGTTCCCATTCGTGATAATGATGAAATTTTAGATGTGGTAATTTCTGAGCCTTCAGCCCTAAATATTATGGCAAGTATTAGATTGCTAACTGATAAAAAAATACATGCTTATATTACCACCTCTTCTTCAACAAT
>DTVJ01000323.1 GCA_012963565.1 Piscirickettsiaceae bacterium | reverse complement strand
TATTCAGTTTTCGTGGTGGCAGAAAAATCACTGGCTAAAACTTTTGAGAAAAACCGTCTCATCTTAACAGCCAGTTCGATGGTTGAAGATATTAGTAGTGACCAAATTAATATTGAAGACTACAAAGAGATGAATCTTGATAGGTTAGATTATCCTTTTGACAATATTGAACAAGAAAGAAAATTAAATCTCATTAGAATCAAATGGAAGAAAAGATTAGATCGCTCAAAACATAAGAATTTAGTTAAGTCGCCAACTAAGTTACAAGATACCTTAATAGATGGGGAAACAGAGCAGCAGAATCTTCTGACCATAGAAATGGAAGGCAAGCAAGGTGTCAATGTAACCTTTCATAGATTGTTTAGAAAGCCACAGGAGTGATGGTGATGCAATTACGTCCAGCTTACACACTAACAGAACTTATGGTTGCTACTGCCGTAGGATCTATTGTTATGGCGATGGCGTTTTCATCATTTTCACTGATTAATAAAAAATACCAAAAATATTCGGACTTATCCAATCTTCATCATAATGCATCTCAGGTTTTAAATATCATCACCAGAGATTTACGCATGGCTGGTTATCAAGATCTAGACACTGTTAATGGCTCTATTGCACAAGCGGTTATTACCGATAACGATAACGATAATGATAGGGGTAGTGATGCAATTACTGTCACGTACGATACAGATACAGAAAACCGAATTAAGGTTAGATATTATCTACTGCCTTGTATTGACACCAACGAGTGCACTGAAGAGGGTCGCTATCGATTGTATAAAACAAAATGGTCAAAGGTCAATGGTAGCTGGAATATTAGTCCAGATTATGAAGATCAAGCTGTTGCTGATTATGTAGATGACTTGCAATTTCAATACAACCTGGCTAATGGTCTTGATCAAGGAACTGTAGATAGCGATGAAATCAAAGATCTACGCAGTATTGATGTGTCTATTTTATTACGCACTGCACGCAAGCATGAGAAAGACGAGCGTGATTACAGACATGAATTAGAAGACAATGATGTGAATCTGGATGGTGGCTATATTCGAGAGAATTTTTATA
>DTVJ01000322.1 GCA_012963565.1 Piscirickettsiaceae bacterium | reverse complement strand
TTGAGGGTACTTATCTAGGTGACGAAGGTAAGATATCTGACGATGCTTGTATGGAGTGTAAGATTTGCCACTATGTATACAAACCTGAAGAAGGTGATGATTATTGGCAGATAGAGCCTAATACGCCATTTATCCAGCTACCAGATCATTGGCATTGTCCTAATTGTGATGGATTTATGGAACAATTCATGGTTATTGCACGAGAAGATATTCTTTAATTATTTAATATGTCTAGTAGTAACAATGTCAATCGCTTAAGAGATCATTATCAGTATGTGTATACGCATAAGATGAATGACATTCCTATCGTTAATAACAAACTTGAGGTTGAGGTTGTGGGTTTTGTTGATTGGGGTCATGATAAGAGTAAGTCGGCTGCTGAAGTTGGAGTGTTAATAACTCCGTGGTTTATGAATATTGTTTTACTTCCGAAAGAGAGTATGAAACAAGAGGTAAGAGTAGGAAAGACTGCAAATATATTATTTCCAGACGGTGAATATTCTTTTTTAACCCAATTAGATGAAGAATTTGGTGTCTATTTAACTTGCTCATTGTTTTCACCAATGTTTGAATTTAAAACCCAGGAGCAAGCTAGGGGTACGGCAGAAGCAGTTATGCAGCAACTCATGCAAACCAAGAAATTTAAACAGGCTGAAGAGAATAAAGAGATAGAAGAGCAGCGTATTAAAGATGAAGAGATTTTAAACAAAGTTTCTTCTAGAAGGGCATTTCTAAGAGGTGGTTCGAATGTCGATTGAAGGCGAGATAAAAATTAGTGTAGTAGCCAGATCTGGTCAGGTTGAATCTGTATCAATTACATCAACTCGTCCGCTACATATCACTAAGTTATTTGCTGGAAAATCAATTGATAGTGTCGCCGATATAATGAATGCACTTTATCAATTATGCAATACAGCGCATAGGTTCGCTTTCCTACGCTTATTAGATGAAAGTGCGGTAATTACATTGAGTCAAAATGAAATTCAAGCTTATAAATTATTATTGGATTTAGAAACCATAAGAGAGCATTGCTTTAGTATTGCTTCTAAATGGAGTCAAGATACT
>DTVJ01000321.1 GCA_012963565.1 Piscirickettsiaceae bacterium | reverse complement strand
TTATGATTCCAAGGCAGAATAACAATAACATCAGGCTTTAAATCTTTGATTGAAGAAAATGATAGGATCGGAATTTTACTCTGTGGGAGGTATTTCCCAATTTTATTTGGAGTCTCATCAATAACAGCTTCTACGATATCGGACTTGATTCCACAGTAGTTCAGAAAAGTATTGCCTTTAGCGGCAGCCCCAAATGCAATAATTCTTTTGCCATCTAATTTATTTTTAATCAAATATTGCAGTGAATTTAGTTTAATATCGAAAGCATTATGTTGTAACTTTTCATAATATCCCAATGAATCTAAGCCGTAACTTAGTTCTTTGTTTAAAATCCTATTCAGATTTTCTTTATCACTGTTTTTATCTGTTTTACTATCAGTATGGGCAACATATACTCTAATAGACCCACCGTGAGTTTCTAATTCATCAAGATCATATATTGATAGATTATATTTACTAAAAATTTTAACAAGAGCTAGAACTGAAAAATAAAAAAAGTGTTCATGATAAATTGTATCAAACTCATTTTTTTCAATAAGGCTTAAGAGATGAGGAAATTCAATTGTGATGGTTCCATCTTTCTTTAACACTTTTTTAAGTGAGGCAACAAAATCATTAATATCAGGAACATGCGCTAAAACATTATTTGCTATAATTAAATCTGCTTGACTACCTTCTTTTTCAAGCCTATCTGCTAACTCTAAGTTAAAAAAATCTATGATAGTTGGTACGCCTTTTTTTATTGCCTCCTGTGCTGTACTTCGTGTTGGCTCAACACCCAGACACTTAATATTTTTTTCAACAAAATTTGTCAAAAGATAGCCGTCATTAGATGCAACCTCCAAAACAAAAGAAGATTTACCTAAATTAAGTCTTGTAGTAATATCCTCAACATATTGTTTAGCATGTTTTAGCCAATGTGACGAATATGAAGAAAAATAAACATAATCATCGCCAAAAATTTCATACCCATCTTTATACTGCTCTGTTTGTGCTAAAAAACATTTGGGACAAACATATAATACCAGTGGGTATGTTTTTTCTTGAAAGTGCAGTTTATCTTTAA
>DTVJ01000320.1:519-1072 GCA_012963565.1 Piscirickettsiaceae bacterium | reverse complement strand
ATCATGTGATCAGAGGTCTAAAGTTTCTAAATCATTATATTTTGGTCTTATTGGTGTTTTATTGCTTTCGTTCGGTATGTTTGCTTTAACTGGGCTTTACAGCCATTCTGCGTTCAATCTTGGCAATAGGACAACTGTTTATGGCTCATTACTTATTGCTTTTTTACTAGCTGCACTTTTGCCTGCAAATAAAAAGTCAGTTGTTTTTTTATTAATAATATTTATAGTGCCTGTATTTGGATTGAGTGATCATTGGAAATCTTGGAATAGTCACCAAAAGATTGTTATAGAAAATATAAAGAATAATCAAAGTTTGAAAGAAATAGAATCTAACAGTACTTTAATAGTGACAGGTAATATTTATAGCAAACTCGGTCCATATGCACATATTGAGTTTTTTAGTATGCCATGGAACGTTAATGCTATTTTTAAAGGTAGTGTAAAAACTAAAAATATAGTGGCATTAACACCTTATGTTGCCATTGAAGATAATTACCTTGTTGATCTAAAATTTGGTGCTAAATATCCTTTAACAAACAAGTTGTATGTATAT
>DTVJ01000320.1:0-509 GCA_012963565.1 Piscirickettsiaceae bacterium | reverse complement strand
AAAGGTGCCAGAACTAATTACAAAACAGCCTAAAGTAGTCAGACATTGGGTACAGTTATTTAAGGGTACATGGATTCAAGATATTGTCGTTGGTCTTAGCCCGAGATTAGTTTATCTATTTTAGTAAATGAAAACAATTATTTATTTTATATCTGAAGATTGGTATTTTTGTTCGCATAGATTACCCATTGCACGTAAAGCTTTGGCAGAAGGCTTTAAAGTAGTTGTCATTACAAAAGTTAATAAGCATAGAGATGTTATTGAATCTGAAGGTTTTGAATTAGCACCTATAGAAATTAAAAGAGGAGGTATGAATTTATTCTCTGAACTTAAGACCATCTCTGAACTTTATTCATATTATAAAAAATATAATCCAGATATTGTGCATCACGTTGCTATAAAGCCAGTAATTTATGGAACATTGGTAGCAAGATTGATTGGTTCAATCAAGATTGTGAATGCAATGGCAGGGTTGGGTTTCGTTTTTATTTCTAATAAGAAAAAAGTAA
>DTVJ01000319.1 GCA_012963565.1 Piscirickettsiaceae bacterium | reverse complement strand
AAGCCGTTAAAATTACGGGTTTTACTGAAAAACAAAGGCACGACACATGTCAGTGTAACTGGCGATGTGCTACTGCGTCATAATGGAAAAGTTGTTGAACGACTAATGTTAGAATCAGGAAGTGGCTTAATATTTCCTGATGGGGAGCGATATTATATTGCTACTTTGGATAAGTTCAAAAAGTACGCTAACAAAAAATTGCAGGCAGAAGTGCGATTTTCCTACCCAGGGGGGCGCGTAAACAAAAAAATAACTTTTAAGGTTAAATAGTTTGCTTATTTTCAAGTGTTAGTGGTGGTGGTTTCTGCCGTATTTTAAGTTTATAGGCGTTCGTGTGCGGTTATATTAAGCGTTATATTTAGCTTGTATTGCCCGGATTGTGAGGTAGGATTTGCTTCATGAATGGCGTAAACATTAATATTAGAGGCTGATTCAGGAGTGTTTCCGCCAATAGCAGGTGTAAAAGCACCAATTGTTGCGCCAGGACTTTCACTATTAGATAATGGAAGTACAAAATTATCTGGCGTACCCATGGGGTCGCCACTAAGGTATTGCCAATAATTTGGCTTGCTACTACCACTATTAACTGCCTTAAGAAGTTCGGCATTAGTGATATCAACACCTAATTTGGTGTTAAGCACGTCAAATCGGTTTGGAATTAATTCACCCTTGGCATTGACTTCTTGTTTATAAAAATAAGGCACTTTAACTAAGTCGCCATCTGCATTCATAGAATACCCCGAAAAGGTGTAATCAACCCAACCATTACTAGTGACCAGAAAAGCTCCTTTACTGGCTCCAGTGCCATCATTCCCAGTCTCTCCAATGTCCACACAAACATTTTGATCGGCACAATTAACATAATCTAATGCGTCCAAATAAGGTGTGAAATTAGTGACACCGTCAACATAACCCCCGATACTGATTGGGCAGGTGTTGCGAGTGCCAATCTGATCATTGCAACTATTGATATGGTTGGTCTTCTCATTTTCTGACGGATAAATACACCAGTATTCCTGCTGAAAACTGCCCGGCTCAGTTTGAACAATTTGGTATGTTACGTAATTTTGAGTATTTA
>DTVJ01000318.1 GCA_012963565.1 Piscirickettsiaceae bacterium | reverse complement strand
TGCTATCACCCCAATATCGAGCAGTGTCTGCTATATTTTCTGCTATATCATGGTACATTTTCCCAGATGTTACGGCGACTTCAGCTACATCAACGCCGTCTTGCGCATAAGTGAAAGCATTACGGTCAATAACCTCTTTAACAATACCGCCTGTAATACTGAAGGGGCTATGTGTACTAGTTACAGTTAGTTTAAATCTATCACCCTCAATAAAATTATGTGGGGATTGAAGTGTAGCAGTAGCAACATTACTATCACGCTTTAACTTTGTTGTATCGGTAGGGAACCATAGGTCTGAAAGTTTATAATACTCAGTACCTGTAGCTGATGAAAGTGTTCTATATAAGCGTAAGCCTCGTATATACGTATTACCTGAAGGCTTAGTGGTAGGTAAATTTGTAACTGTAACTATCTGCCCTTCCTTAATATACAGCGGGTCAGATGGGATTGAACCAATAGACTCTTCGCCCCATGGAGTAAGCCATGTATACAGATGTGTGCGCTCTTGTGTATTACCTGGTAAGTCTACCTTACCGTCAGTATTGGCAGTAGTAGTGATACTAGCACCCGGGTTATAATACTCAAATGTAGTATCACTGGTGACTGTTACCCTAGTATTAACAGCATTAAAGGTTGATGCATCAGGAGTAGTGTCATCCTCATCGTCCTCAAACTCACGTATAGTTATAATGTTACCTGTTTTAAAATTATGAGCCGCACCCGTTATAATCTTTGCAGTATTACCTGAGTCTCTTTCAAATGATGCTGTATCGACCACGGTGAACGAAGCTGCAGCAGTAGCCGGTACATCGTCAGGGAGAGGTAACCCCAATGTATAAGATGTGGTAGGGAACGGTTCAGTGCCAGAAGTTGCTAACTCATAATTAGATACCTTAGGCGCGCCATCCCCGGTGTAATAAAACCGTTGCTCTGACCCTTCAGTCTGAGTAGCAAAGGCAATATCAATATCAGTTGTCCATGAGAGCCACTTTAAATCGCCAGATACTGGGTCTTTTAGGGCATGCAAAGATTCTACTTCGGTAGTCCGCGCTGTACTATCGACAACTACAGGTAGGTT
>DTVJ01000317.1 GCA_012963565.1 Piscirickettsiaceae bacterium | reverse complement strand
CAAGCGGCTAACGTACATCCTCAGTAACTTTATAGTTATTTGAATTCAAAAACCCAGTTTAATCGCTGGGTTTTTTATTGTCTAAAATTCGTTAAAATAACACCATGAAAACATTCTATTGGTACGACTATGAAACCTTTGGCATCTCACCAAAGGTAGATCGAATTGCCCAATTCGCTGGCATTCGCACAGATGAGAATCTCAATATTCTAGACGAGCATATGTTTTATTGCAAGCCAACCAACGATTGCTTGCCATCACCCGAAGCTTGTGCAGTGACTGGTATTACTCCACAATTATGTGAACAAAAAGGCATGATTGAACATGAGTTTATACAAAAAATAAACAATGAGTTTTCAACACCCAGCACGTGCATCGTCGGTTATAACTCAATTCGATTTGATGATGAATTTACCCGTCATACCTTGTATCGTAACTTTATAGATCCTTATGCGTGGCATTGGCAAAATCATAACACCCGTTGGGATATATTAGACGTGGTGCGCCTATGCTATGGATTAAAAAAAGACGCTAGCCTTAAATGGGTGCACAATGATGAAGGTAAGCCAGTATTCAAACTTGATCAACTCTCTGTTGCGAACGGTATTGAGCACGCAGACGCTCATGATGCATTGGCTGATGTGCGCGCTACCATTGCCATCGCAAAAATCATTAAAGACACACAACCGCAACTATTTGATTACGCTTTTAGCTTAAGAGAAAAGAAAACCGTAGAAGGAAAAATTCAACTATTCGAGCCAATGCTACACACCTCGGGCATGTATCCGGCAGAACTGTCCTGTACCCGACTGTCAGTGGCAGTAGCCTATCACCCAGAATATAACGATCGAGCGATTGTTTTTAACCTTGATCAAGATCCTAGCGTTTTGTTAGCGCTTAGTATTGAAGAACTAAAAACGTTGATGTTTACTAAGCAATCTGAGCTTCCAGATGGGATTGAACGCTTACAGATTAAAGATTTAATTTTTAATAAAAGCCCGATGTTTGTGCCGAATGTTTTTAAGCTTGAACCTAAAATTGTTGAGCAACTACAAATTAATATGGATCAGTGCATGCAACACTTAGCTTTTATCAAGGACAATCAAATAGCCATCACTAAAGTGGTGCAAGACCTATATAGGAATGATCAAGAACGAGTTGCAACTGTAGATGTAGATCAATCTCTTTATGATGGCTTTATCGATAACACTGATAAGCGTATTGGCAACCAAATCCAAACATTATCTATTGATGAATTGAAAGATTTTCATCCAAAATTCAAAGACCAGAAACTATCCACACTGTTGTTACACTTTAAAGCGCGAAATTATCCTGAAACCCTATCAGAAGATGAACAGGAAGACTGGTTCGAGACCATTCAAGGTAGAATTCAAGCCGGTGAAAATGGTTACATATCCATTGATAATTATTTTCAACGTATTCACAACATGCGTAAGAAAAATCCAAATAAAGAAAAATTATGGCAACAACTTGAAGATTATGGAGAATCGTTTTTTTAACTCATTTTGCTATTAATTTAGATATCTGGTATAATCTTTGCCATTGAGAAAGCCAACCGAAGAGAAGAATGAACGCAGAAACTCGTAGTGAAATGTTTAGAAGGTTATTGGAAAATATACCTAATCCAACCACAGAATTAAATTATTCAACCCCATTTGAACTGCTAGTTGCAGTCACATTATCAGCACAAGCTACTGATAAAAGCGTCAATAAAGTTACTGATAAGTTATTCCCAATTGCCAACACCCCTGAAACGATTTTTGAGCTGGGTGAAGAAACACTCAGAAACACCATTAAAACCATTGGTTTATTCAATTCAAAAGCCAAGCATATCATTCAGGCTTGCAAAATTTTGATTGATAAATACGCCTCAAACGTACCTGAGACTCGTAAAGAGTTAGAGGCATTACCGGGTGTTGGTCGTAAAACTGCCAACGTAGTGCTTAATACAGCCTTTGGTCACCCGACCATTGCTGTTGATACGCATATCTATCGTGTGGCTAACCGTACTGCAATCGCTAGTGGAAAAACTGTACTAGAGGTTGAGAAAAAATTGGTTAAATTCATCCCGGATGATTACAGAGTCCCAGCGCATCACCTAATGATCCTACATGGTCGTTATGTTTGTAAAGCGCGATCTCCACTCTGCACAGATTGTGTTTTGCTAGATCTTTGTGAATACGAAGAAAAAAATCTATAAGTTCTAAAGTGCTCTACACTCAAGATAGAACACAACAACGACAATTCCTTGCCAACGCTTGGCAAAAATTCTTAGATAAAAAGGCACTAGACCCACTAGAGGATCAACTCACAAAAATCATTGAGCTTCACCCAGAATATCACAAGCTCATCAGCAATGTAGAGTTAGACTATTTCCCAGAAAGTGGTGAAGTTAATCCTTTTTTACACATTAATTTACATTTATCTTTAAGAGAACAACTATCAATCAATCAGCCGAACGGTATTAACGAATATTATCAAAAAATACTAGCCAAGGTTAAAGATCCGCATGAGGTGGAGCATAGGATGATGGATTGTATTGCGCAGATGATTTTCTCATCACAAAAAAACAACACACCGATGGATCATCAAGCCTATATCCGTTGTCTAGAGGCACAGTCAAACCAATAATTCAATGTCAATTGAAGCGCACATTGAGCAACACCTAAATCAAAAAGTTATTAGTAAAAAATCCGTTAGTACGGGGTTGTTTGAAGCTTATCAAGTTGATTTAGATAATGGCAATAAAGTTTTTATCAAATACCAATCTAACGCCAATCAGCAGCTGATTCATGAAGGTGATGAGCTCACCCTATTAGGCAAAACCATTCACACACCTAAAGTGCTGGGCAGTTGTGAATACTGTTTAATACTCGAATGGATTGATGTAGCACATAACCCAAACATGCAATCACAGATGGGTTGTGAACTTGCTAAGCTCCATCGGAAGAATCATAAATACTTTGGCTTTCATTTTGACAATAAGATTGGGCAAACGCCACAACCCAATGGAGTTGGAAAGAACATCAGCAACTGGGCAGTATTTTATTGGGAATATCGATTGTTGCATCAAATCGAATTGACTTATCAAAATAAACTAATCAGTCAAGACGAATATCAGCAACTATTGAGGATAGAAGGTATTCTGTCACACTTACTAAATGATGATATCAAGCCAGTATTGTTACATGGTGACTTATGGTCGGGTAACGCATTAAGCGGGAAAAATAACCCTTATTTCATCGATACTGCTAGTTATTATGGACATCGAGAGATCGATTTTGCACTCACTTTTATGTTTGGTGGATTTTCAACTGATTTTTACACCAGCTACAATAAAGTTCATCCACTAGATGAAGGGTTTAATAACAGGAAGCCTCTATATATGCTGTATCACTATCTTAATCATTTGAATATTTTTGGTAGTGGTTATCACGTAAACGTAATGAATTGTGTGAGGCAATTAAATATCTGATCTCTGGGTGAATTCGGTATTACTTTAAGCAATACTTTCAAGAATAGAATTTGCTAATTTTTCCAATCAACAAAATTTGTTAATAATTGCAAGCCATCGTGCTGAGATTTTTCAGGATGGAACTGTACAGCAAACATATTGTCTTTTGCAATGGCACAGGTAAAGTCAATACCGTAATTGGTCGTGCCAGCCACTACACTGGCATCTGCAGCTTTTACGTAATAACTGTGCACACTATAAAAACGTGAATTATCGTTAATATTGTGCCAAAGTGGGTGTTCTGATACTTGTTTAACCGTATTCCATCCCATATGTGGAATTTTAAGGTCACTTTTAGCAAATTTAACCACGTTTCCTGGAATGATGGACAAACCATCAGTGCCGCCATTTTCTTCACTATGGTCAAATAAAAGTTGTAAGCCCAGACAAATGCCTAGGAAGGGTTTTTCATCTGCACAAGATTTAATCACATCTGCTAAGCCGTGCTGATTAAGCGCCTGCATACAAGCCCCCATTGCTCCCTGGCCTGGGAATACAATACGGTCAGCATCGTTAATTAATTGCGCGTCGTCAGTTAGGAAAACATTGTCATTAGGTGCAACGTGTGCCAGTGCTTTTTGTACCGAACGCACGTTGCCCATGCCATAATCGACAATCGCAATGCTTTGCACTTATAGAGATCCTTTGGTCGATGGAATAACGTCCAATTGACGTTCATCTAATGTCACTGCCATACGCAATGCTCTACCAAAAGCCTTGAAGATTGTCTCAGCTTGGTGATGAGAATTTACCCCACGCAAGTTGTCAACATGTAGTGTTATCAAAGCGTGATTAACAAAACCTTGGAAAAACTCACTAATAAGATCTACGTCAAAAGTACCGATCATAGCGCGAGTAAAACTTACGTTTAGCTCCATTCCTGGACGACCAGAAAGATCCAATACTACGCGTGACAATGCCTCGTCTAGTGGCACGTAAGCGTGACCATAACGCGTAAGGCCTTTTTTATCGCCTGCTGCTTGAGCAAAAGCTTGACCTAGAGTGATACCAATGTCTTCAACACTGTGGTGATCGTCTATTTGAGTATCGCCATCACACTTAATGGTAATATCCATTAAACCATGACGCGCTACTTGATCCAACATGTGGTCTAAGAACGGCACACCAGTGTCAATATTAGCCTGACCTGTGCCATATAAATTTAGCTCGACATCAATGTCTGTTTCGTTAGTTTTTCTTGATACTTTAATCATTTTTTATAATCTATAAGTACTCTTCAATCAAAATTTCAGCAATTTGAATGGTATTGAGTGCTGCTCCTTTGCGAATATTATCAGAAACTACCCACAAGTTTAGACCTTTCTCGTGAGAGATGTCTTCACGAATACGACTGACAAACGTATCGTCATGGTTAGTCGCTTCAACAAATGGTGTGGCATAACCACCATCTTCATGCGTATCCATCACTGTAACGCCGTTTGCATTCGATAGTATTTCAGTTGCTTCAGCTGCTGTAATCTTGGTTTTAGTTTCAATATTAATGGCTTCAGAATGACCATAAATTACCGGCACACGAACTGCTGTTGGATTAACCAAGATGTTTTCATCTTCAAAAATCTTTTGCGTCTCCCACACCATTTTCATTTCTTCTTTGGTATAACCATTGTCTTGGAATACATCAATATGAGGAATCACATTAAAAGCAATTTGCTTTGGGTACACTTCAACATCAACATCAGTATCACCACCGAGTAGCTTTGTTGTTTGATCAATTAGCTCAGAAATAGCCTCTTTGCCAGAACCTGATACCGCTTGATAAGTAGCTACATTAATACGCTCAATACCTACTGCATCATAAATTGGCTTAAGTGCTACCAACATTTGAATAGTTGAGCAATTAGGATTGGCAATAATATTGCGTTTGGTATAGCCCGCAATTGCATGTGGATTGACTTCTGGAACCACCAAAGGAATGTCTTCATCGCGGCGAAAATGTGCCGTATTATCAATCACCACACAGCCAGCTTCTGCTGCAATAGGCGCATATTTTTCAGAAATATGACCGCCTGCTGAGAACAAGCCAACTTGTGCTTGAGAAAAATCAAACGTATCCAGGTCTTGTACTGTCCAGCTTTTGCCTTGACAAAGTACTTTCTTACCCGCAGAGTTAGCACTCGCTAATGGATATAAATTATTAATTGGAAAATTACGCTGCTCTAGAATCGAAAGGATGGTTTCGCCCACAGCGCCTGTTGCACCAACAACGGCAACGTCATATGTCTTACTCATAAGTGTACAAATTGAAAATTATAAAATCTGGGGTATTATACTTGATTGTCAATGTCGATAAATTGATGCTTAAGATCAAATTTATCGCTCAAATGCTGGCATAAAGCTTGCACGCCATAACGCTCAGTCGCATGATGGCCAGCTGAAATAAAAGCAATGTCGTTTTCTTTGGCAATCGCTGGAATTTGCTCAGATACTTCGCCGGTTAAAAATATATCGGCACCTGCAGCAATACCATGATCGATATAGCTTTGCGCCCCACCTGTACACCAGGCAATATATTTAAGTTGTTTATTGTCGTCACCAAACACCAATGGTGTTCTATTTAACGCCTGATTAACTGTTTGTGAAAAATCTGCCAACGTTGTATTGATTTCACCCTGCCACACCAGCGTATCACCAATTGGGGTTGGGTTATGAATACCAAGCTTTTTTGCTAACTCAACATTATTACCCACCTCGGTGTGTGCATCCAATGGCAAATGGTAGGCAAACAAATTGACATTATTGGCAAGCAATTGCGCAATTCGATTGCGCTTTATGCCGGTAATTTTAGCGTCTTCATTTTTCCAAAAAAATCCATGATGAACAAACAAAGCATCGGCTTTTTCATCGATTGCTCGCTCGATCAAAGCTAAGTTGGCACTAACACCAGAGACGATACTAGAAATTTCCTTGCGCCCTTCAATTTGCAGACCATTGGGACAATAATCATCAAATTTATCGATACTGAGATAATCGGCACAATATTGAGACAAATCTTGACGACTAACCATAATGACTTTTCACAATATTAATAAACGATGTATTTTCCTCAACACTACCAACAGTCACACGTAAACAATCGTTTAAACCAGGTGCGGCACTAAGGTTTTTAATTAACACACCTTGATCTTTTAACGCTTCAAATAACGCGTTAGCGCCTGGTGCTTTAAACAAAATAAAGTTTGCCTGAGAGGGATAAACCGTTAACTGCTCAATACCGCTTAACGCTGCTGATAAATTAGAGCGCTCAGTAATAATAGCTTTAGCATTTTGATTAATTTCATCTTTCTCTTGTAATAGGAAATTCGCACTCACTTGAGTCAAAGTGTTGATATTGTACGGCAGTCTTAATTTATCTAACTCTGATACGGTATCTTCACTGCCAATCAACAAGCCTAGGCGTAATCCAGCAAAGCCAATTTTAGACACAGTTCTAAGCAAAATTAAATTAGGATACTTGGCAATATCGGCTAGAAAACTATCATCTGCATAGGCATAATAAGCTTCATCAAGTACCACCATGGCATCAGTCGAGGTAATAATATTTTCAATTGCACTACGATCAAATGCATTACCTGTTGGGTTGTTTGGATAAGCGATAAAAATTACTTTAGGTTTGTGCGTTTCTATGGCTGTAATCATTGTTGACAAATCGATCTCAAAATCATCCGTCAGCTCAATACCTTGATAATTAAGGCGTGTGAATTTTGCAATCATAGCGTACATAACAAAGCTTGGCTCAATACTTAAAATTGTATCGCCTGTTTCACAAGCTAATGCTAATAATTGAATCAACTCGTCAGAACCATTACCAAGTAGCACGCCAAATTCAGATGGAATATCCATCAACTCACGCAAGGTTTGTTGGAGTTCATTAGCACTTGGATTGGGGTAACGATTAAGCTCGGCATCCGCCAAATAGGCCAAATATTGACCAATCAGTTCATCGGGTAAAGGAAATGGGGACTCCATCGCATCAAGCTTGATCATGTCTTCAGACTTAGGCACATGATAGGCATTGATTGCTTGAATGTCAGCGCGTAGCCAATTGTGAATAAAACTCATTATGGTGTTATACGATTAGGATGATATTGCATTTTACCTATACTCTTAGCATTTAACAGAGTTTGGTAAGTGTAGTCCAAAGCACGCTGACAAGCAATATCCACATCAACACCCGATGCTAATAATGCACTAATGGCACTAGTCAATGTACAACCAGAACCATGATAACTACCTGGTAACTTAGGATAAGTAAAACTTTGAACGCATTGTGCATCATGATACAAACGATGTTCTATTTCGCCCTCAGATGAATCAGTGGTGGTTAGTAGTACCCACTCGCAAGGCAGTGATTCAATGGCCTGTTGCTCATCTTTATTGGATGATAGTACTTGTAATTCAGATAAATTGGGTGTCAAAATAGTGACCAAAGGCAATAATTTTTCCTTTAGTATCTCCAGTGATTCTGCATCAAGCAACTGCTGATTAGTACTGGAACTTACAATAGGGTCTAGCACAACTACAGGATTGTCACACGCTTTAAGTAGCAATGCTATTGCTTCAACTTGAGATTGCGATGACAATAAGCCAATCTTAACCACTGAAAATTCAACGTCGGCTTTAAGATGATTAAATTGTTCAACGATCAGTTGCGTATCTACTGCTTGTATCGCTTTAACCGACTCAGTATTCTGCACTGTCAACGTTGTGACAATCGGTAACGCCGTTACCTTAAATTGATTAATGGTTTCAATGTCAGCACTGATACCTGCCCCACCACAAGGGTCAAGACCTGATAAAACTACAACACTGTCTGGCACGCTAGCCTATTGAGTTTCTTTATGAATAAGGTAATCAATCACTTTGAATAATCGAGTCTCACCACCTGCATGTTTGGAATCTACCCAATATTTACCGTTCACCACA
Organism: Piscirickettsiaceae bacterium; assembly: GCA_012963565.1. Taxonomy (GTDB): domain Bacteria; phylum Pseudomonadota; class Gammaproteobacteria; order PS1; family Pseudothioglobaceae; genus Thioglobus_C. The sequence goes on along the minus strand of DTVJ01000317.1, from coordinate 7,802 downwards.
AAAGTAGGGACACCTTTGGTTTTGTACTTTACAGTATTAAGTTTTGATTTGTTCACCTTGATACGTACTGAGAATGACTTATAGGCATCATTAGCATGCTTTTCATCAACATCGTGATCAACTAACCAATCCACAAAATCTTCTTGATCTAAAAATGGAGTTTTGTGTAAATGAATCGCATCAAATAAAGCTCCATGCAGTCTGTCCACCTCGCCTAATTGTTCTAACACATAATAAAAAATAGCACCATTTTTCCAACGATCAGAAAAAACTGCCGGTTGACGAACAAACTTAGCTGAGTCAGGTAGTGTTTTTAACCAGCCCTCCACCAAAGGTTCGATGTTAAAACAGTGTGGGCAGTAATACCAAAACAACTCTCTCACCTCGACCTTATTGCCAGTAACGGTCTTAACTGGCTTATCCAATACAACATAATCTTCATTTGCAACAAAGTTAGCAGCGGCAAAATTTGTATAAACAGCTACGAAAGAAATAGCTATAAAAGAGAGTAATTTTTTCATAATTTTTTCACAATTATTTAAGAACTTGATCGATATTATACTGCGTTAAGCTGTACTGATTGTTGGATTGGAAGCTTTGCCAGAGTAACTGATATGACTGTTGTTCGACAGGGTGAATCAACCCAGCATTCAACTCAGTCAACGGTGCTAAGACAAAGGCATATTTCAAAATATCATCTCTAGGCAGGTTAACTCTTTCATCAATCACCTGATCGTATAGTACCAAATCTAAGTCGATTTTTCTGGAAGAAAACTTAGGCTGAGTCCGGTCCCTGCCTTGATTTTGTTCAATCTCACGTAAGGTGTCTGCAGTGTCTTCAACAGATAGATCAGTTTGTGCATTCACGCCCACATTATAAAAATCATCGCCATTAAAACCTTCGGCAGGACTTTGATAAACTGATGAAATAATTAAATCAGTAAATGCCAATTCTAAAGCCTTAATCGCAGCAGAAATATTCTGTCGACGATTTTGATTAGAACCAATATTGATATGAATGTTAGCCATTACGAGATCTTTCGATGATTACACCCACGCCTTGTGCACCGGTAACTGCCTCACCTTTATTTAAAGTTAGTTTAACTTTTTCTACACCAAATTCATTAATAATAATTTGAGTGATTTTTTCAGCTAAAGTTTCAACTAACTCAAACTCGCTAGTTTGCACAAAATCAATTAGGCGTTTTGATACAGCCTTATAATCTAAGGTTTGGTCAATATGGTCGGTTTCGCTGGCAGCTTTAATATCTGTAGACATTTCAATATCAAGCACGATATCTTGACGTATTTCTCTTTCCCAGTCATAAATACCAATAACTGTATCAATTTTTAAACCTTGTATAAATACAATATCCATAGTAACATTTTGAGCAATTAGAATTACTCACACAATAAATTAAAAAACAACATGTTACCCGAGTTACCTTTTTTATTCATCCTTAGTGGCTACCTAATTGGCTCAATCTCAGCCGCAATTATTGTTTGTAAAATACTTAATTTACCTGACCCCAGGACCCAAGGCTCAAACAACCCAGGGGCAACCAATGTTTTACGCATTGGTGGCAAAAAAGCAGCAGCTATTGTACTGATTGGTGACGGCTTAAAAGGCGCTATACCCGTACTGGTTGCACAATATTTAGGCTTGAGTTTATTTGAGATGACACTAGTCGCTATGGCGGCATTTTTAGGCCATGTGTATCCAATATTTTTTGGCTTTAAAGGTGGCAAAGGTGTGGCGACATTCTTGGGATCTTTATTTGCGCTTAACTATTTAGTTGGACTTAGTTTTGCACTGACTTGGCTATTTGTCGCCAAAGTATTAAAGATATCTTCACTCTCAGCACTCATTGCCACTTTATTAGCACCAGTTTATTTTTACTTAATCACCAATAACCTCAATGCAACTTATGTAGTTGGTGCTATCTGTATTTGGATTTTCTACACCCATCGAAGCAACATAAAAAGAATGCTGTCTGGGGATGAAGGTCGAATCAAGTCTTGATATTAATACCCTTCTTAAGTAAATAAAAAGCGACAGTAGTCAATATTAGAATCATTATTAAAAGAATTGATATTGAGGTCCATAAATCTGATGTACTAACGCCAATAAACCCCAACCTAAAACTATCAACCATATAATAAATTGGATTGAATTTAGATACGTCCTGCCAAAATTGTGGCAAGATATCAACACTGTAAAACATGCCGCCAAGGTAAATCATCGGCATCAAGATAAAGGTAGGAACAATGGTGACATCATCAAATGATTTTGCAAATATCGCGTTAAGAAATCCAGCCAAGGAGAATAATATTGCCGTTAACAAAAAGGTGATCGAGGTTATCCAGATACTATCAACGTTGATCTCTATAAAAAATGAGACTGTGATGAATACGCTAAGCCCTACAACAAACCCACGCACAACCCCACCCGAAATATAGCCCAACAAAATCACCCAATATGGCACTGGGGAAACAAGTAATTCTTCAATACTATGGTTGAATTTTGCCAAGAAAAATGACATTACCGTATTGCTATACGAGTTAGTAATAACTGTCATCAAGATAATACCAGGAATAATATAATGCAGATAATCAACACCTTGCATCTGCCCAATGCGCTCACCCATTAACCCACCAAAGATCAGTAGATAAAGTGAAGTGGTAATAATTGGAGGGAAGATAGTTTGCACCCAAATGCGAGCAAATCTTAGTACATCCTTAATTACAATGGTTTTATAAGCAACCCACATATCAGTCAGCCTTTGAAGTTAAACATAAGAATAGCGTTTCCAAGCGACTTTGGGCGTTACGAACATGATTAATACTAACACTCTGCTTGGCTAAGCTCTGCAACACATCAGTTATATTTGTATCTGATTCGACTACTACTTGAAGTGAATAGTCGTCTAATCTCTCATAGCTAAAGTGATCCGATCTAATTTCATCAGGCAGTTTATCTTTACTCTCTAAAATTAGTACCTGTTGATCTACTTTAGATAACAACCGCTTCATACTGGTTTGTTCGACTACTTCACCTTCATCTAGAATGGCGATATTACGACAAAGTGACTCCGCCTCTTCTAAATAATGCGTAGTCAATATAATCGTGACACCTTGTGCGTTAAGCTCAGTCAAGAACTTCCACATAGAACGACGTATTTCAACATCAACACCGGCAGTCGGCTCATCAAGAATGAGTATCTTTGGTTGATGAATCAAAGCCCTAGCTAACATTAAACGACGCTTCATGCCACCTGATAAGGATTTCGCCATATCTAGGCGTTTATCCCAAAGCTCCATCTTCTTAAGTAGAATCTCAGCTTGTACTTTAGCTGCTGATTGATTAATACCGTGATAACCTGCTTGATTAATCAGAATCTCTTCAACCGGCTCAAATGGGTTGAAATTAAACTCTTGTGGCATTAAACCAATCAATCTTTTCACATCATTTTCATGTGTACTTTGATTGTATCCTAACACCTCGATACTACCTGCGGTTTTATGAAGCAGTCCGCAAACAATACCAATGACCGTAGTCTTTCCCGCACCGTTACTACCTAATAATGCGAAAAAATCACCTTGCTCTACATGCAAATCAATACCTTTCAATGCCTCCAATTTATTCGCATAGGTCTTTTTTAACCCTTGAATTGACAGAGCCACTGACATAGAAATACACCTTAAAAATAGTTGATAATAAAATATTAAATTTGTAGCTGTTCATCATACAGCTTGCAATCAAAAAACATTTTAACATTTATCTAATTTTATTAAGGAGCCTATGATTAACCATGACGAAATTTTGCTATAATTATCTACTTTAAAATTGAACTAAAACCCATACTATGTCAAGCATTAAAAGCATTGAACTTCCTGATATTGGTGATTTTGACGAAGTTGAAGTTATTGAGATTTTAGTCTCTGTTGGCGACACTATAGCAGCAGATGACAGCATAATGACTCTAGAAAGCGACAAAGCTTCGATGGAAATACCCTGCCCATCAGCCGGTACAGTTACACAAATTAATATCAATCTTGGTGACAAAATCAAACAAGGTGATTCATTAATCAGCCTAGAAACAGCAGCAGAATCCGAAAAAAGCGCTTTAGATGATTCACAATCTAGTGAATCAATAGAGGAATCTAGCACAAAATTAGTGCCTGTCGTAGTGCCTGATATCGGCGATTTTGATGAAGTTGAAGTGATTGAGATCTTAGTCAGTGTTGGCGATAAACTGAATGAAGAAGATAGTATTATTACACTAGAAAGCGATAAAGCCTCGATGGAAATTCCGACACCGGTTGCCGGCACGGTGAGCAGTATCAACGTCAATTTGGGTGATAAGATCAATTTGGGTGATTTAATTCTTGAGATACAAAGTAGTGGCAGTACTAAAGCTGATCCGGCTACAGAACAACCAACATCAGCGCCTATAGCACCCGCGCCTGTTAAAACAACAGCACCTGCACCGGCGGCTAGCGCCAATGAATCAGTTTCTAACGTTCCAGCAGGTGATTCTCACGCCTCGCCTTCGATTCGCAAACTTGCCAGAGAGCTAGGTGTCGATTTATCAAAAGTATCAGGTACGGGGCAAAAAGGTAGAGTATTAGAAACTGATCTTAAGGGTTATGTGAAACAGATCATCACCTCTGGTGGTACAGGTAGTGCTATACCTAAAGTGCCGGTGATTGATTTTTCTAAATTTGGCGAGACTGAAATTCTTCCACTATCCAGAATCAACAAACTCTCAGGTAAACATCTAAGCGCTTGCTGGCTTAATATTCCTCATGTCACCCAGTTTGACGAGGTAAATATCGACCAAATGGAGGCATTCAGACAAGAACAAAAAGCCAAAGGAGTTAAGCTAACTCCGTTAGTATTTATTATGAAGGCAGTTATTCAAGCTCTGAAACAACATCCGCGTATTAATTCTTCATTAGACGAATCAGGTGAGAATTTAATCATTAAAAAATACTTTAATCTCGGTATTGCGATGGACACCCCAAATGGTTTGGTTGTACCGGTGATTCGTGATGTTGACCAAAAATCTCTAAGCGACCTAGCCAAAGAGCTTGCTGAAACTTCAGCGAATGCACGTGAAGGCAAGCTTAAACCTGGTGATATGCAAGGCGCTGGTTTTACTATTTCAAGCTTAGGTGGTATTGGTGGTACGCAATTTACCCCGATTGTTAACGCACCTGAAGTGGCGATCTTAGGCGTGTCACGCTCACAAACAAAACCAATTTGGGATGGTAAAAATTTCGTACCAACCTTAATATTGCCATTAGCTCTGTCTTATGATCACCGTGTCATTGATGGTGCGCAAGGTGGACGATTTATGGCTGACCTAAACAGTATCTTGCAAGATATTAGAGAGATACTGCTATGATTAAAACTCAAATTGTTGTTATTGGCTCTGGTCCTGGCGGCTATACCGCTGCGTTTCGTGCGGCTGACTTAGGCAAAAAAGTTATACTGATTGAACGCTATGACAATCTTGGTGGCGTATGTCTGAATGTGGGCTGTATCCCTTCAAAAGCATTATTACACACCGCACAAATTATCAATGAAGCTGAAGAGGCATCACATCTTGGTGTGAATTTCGGTGAACCAAATATTGATATTGATGGTGTACGTGCCAACAAAGAGGGCATTGTTAACAAACTAACTGTGGGTATCAGGGCTTTGGCTAAAGCCAGAAATGTACAAGTGTTGACTGGCTATGGTAAGTTTATCTCAGCTAATCAAATCGCCATTGACGACTCAGGCGAGGTAATTGAATTTGAGCATTGCATCATTGCTGCGGGCTCCCGAGTAACCAAAATTCCAGCTTTCCCTTTTGACGATCCACGAGTGATGGATTCTACTGATGCACTCGAATTAGACAACGTACCTGAACGCTTATTAATTGTTGGTGGTGGTATTATCGGGCTAGAAATGGCCACCGTATACAATGCGCTCGGCAGTGAAATTACCGTTGTTGAGCTGGCTGATCAACTAATTGCCAGTGCTGATAAGGACGTTGTTAACCCGTTATTAAAGCGCATCAAAAAACAATACAAAGACATTTACCTAAACACCAAGGTTGCCAAAATGAAAGCTACAGATGCTGGCATAAAGGTAAATTTTGAAGGTAAAAAAGCGCCAGAAACTGACACCTTTGATAAGGTACTCGTCTCGGTTGGTCGCTCACCTAACGGTCAACTGATTGATGCCGATAAGGCCGGTGTGACTGTCAATGAATGGGGCTTTATCCCAGTTAATAAACAAATGCGCACCAACATCAATCATATTTTTGCGATTGGCGATATTGTAGGACAACCCATGTTGGCTCATAAAGCGGTACATGAAGCCAAAGTTGCCGCTGAAGTGATTTGTGGTCATAAATCGGGTTTCGATGCACTCACCATTCCATCGGTAGCTTATACTGACCCAGAAGTAGCCTGGACAGGTAAAACTGAAAAAGAACTCAAAGATGAAGGTGTTGCTTATGAAAAGGGCGTCTTCCCTTGGGCAGCATCAGGCCGAAGCCTGAGTATTGGCCGTAGTGAAGGTATGTCAAAAGGTTTATTTGACGCCAAAACAGGTCGCATTCTTGGTATGGGTATTTGTGGCACCAATGCTGGCGAATTGATTGCTGAAGCGACACTGGCCATTGAGATGGGTTGTGACATGAGTGATATTGCACTCACCATCCATGCACATCCAACATTATCTGAAACCACTGCTTTCGCTGCCGAAATGGCTGAAGGCACCATTACTGATTTATTACCACCAAAAAAGAAATAGGAAAATAAAATGGATACTACACAAGCAAGAAGTAACGCGATTGATCAGCAAATTCGACCATGGGGTGGTTTGAATTATATTGCTAATAATGCACTTAGAGACACACCAAGAGAAAAATTTGTACCAGAAAAATACAAAAACTTAGCATTTGCCGACATTGAGATTCCTCTTAGTGATAAAGCCAAAATGTTTAGCCCTAAAATTGAGGGTCGTTTATTAGATGCACTTGAAATTCAAAAAAATGAAACTGTATTAGAAATAGGCACAGGTAGTGGCTATCTAACAGCGGTAATTTCGAAACTTTGTAAATCAATCACTAGTATCGAGATTGATGAAGAACTTAGCACAAGCGCAAAAGCACGACTTGATGCACTTGATATTAACAATGCACAACTAGAAGTGGGAGACGCTTCAAAAGGTTGGGCTTCGAATGATTTCTTTGATGTAGTTGTAGTTGGCAGTTCAGTGCCAAAAATTACCGGTCGTTATTTTCACTTACTTAATGTCGGTGGTCGTATCTTTGTGGTTGAAGGTACAGGAAGCGCCATGCATGCAAAAGTTATTACACGTATAAGCGAACATAAATGGGAAACACAATCGCTTTTCGAAACTCACTTAGACACAATGCAAGGTGTAGAAGCAACGGAAGGTTTTGAATTCTAAAAAAATCCATGAAACATTTTTACAATTTTGTTTTAAAAAAATCTGGTGTCAACATTGTTCTATTGTTGCTCATTGTTGGCTTTTTTATTGCTCAAATTCCTGACTTTCAACTCGATGCCTCTTCAGATTCACTGGTATTAGAAGGTGACGAGAACCTCCGTTACTACCAAAGTATTAAAAAAGACTACGGATCTGATGACTACTTAATTATCAGTTATCAAGTTAAAGGTAATCTACTAGATCCGGCACAACTCGAACATTTAGCCAGTTTCAAAAAAGACTTAACTGCCATCGATCAAGTAAAGTCAGTCACTACGATTTTAGATGT
>DTVJ01000316.1 GCA_012963565.1 Piscirickettsiaceae bacterium | reverse complement strand
TGGTGTGAAATCAATAGCGTTATCAATGATGTTACTAACAGCCTGTTCCGCTAGTAGTTTTTCAACTTTGATGCTGAAGTCACGCTCAATATCGTATTCCAGTTGAATACGCCTCGAGGTAATTCTACCTATACGACTTGGTGCTTTAATCACTTCTTCAATCAAAGATCTGACATCTACCTTCTCTTTCTTTTCTAGTGTATCTCGTCTTTCAATACGTGATAAATCCAGTAAGCGATTAACCAGCATGTCCATTTTGTTATTGGAGTCTAGAATATTTTGAATAAAGTGCTTTCTTTGTTCGTCATCCATAGGCAAGAGTAAGTTTTCAGCAGTACCTCTGATGCCTGTGATTGGGGTACGTAGTTCATGCGCCATGGTGTTGATATACTCTTCCACGTACTCTCTACCTTCAAGATCGACTCTAAGTTTTTCAATCGCTTTTGAAAGCTCTGCAAATTCTATTTGGCGGATATTTGGTGCGGTGACATTCTCACCTTTAGATAAACTGGTGGTGTACTTGATAAGCTTATTCGCACCACGAGATACCGCATAACTAACACCTGCGCCAAATACCAATGAGACTAGAAATATATATAGCGCATACTCTTCAATCTGATGCCTTTGTTCGACCACATAGGGCTTGAGGTCAATCATTTGTTTAATCACCGTTAATACGCCAAATATAGAACCTTTATGATAAATTGGGGCAGCGACATACATCGCATCTTGTTCAGGGTGTGGGTCTTTAATCTCAGGGTCGTAGCCACTCACACGAGCGCCATATTTACCCTTAAGAGTTAAAAACACGTCACGCCATTGTGAGTAATCTTTACCTTTAAGTTTGCCAGTAGAGTCATAAATAACAATGCCATCTTTATTAGTGATGTAGACTTGCAAGTTAGGGTTCTTCTTCGTAACTGAGTAAATGCTTGCATCTAGTTCACGGTTCAAATACATACTCATCAGTTTATGAACTTCCTCAACATTGATTTGATCGTATTCAATATTGTTACTTACCATTTGCGCCAGCAGGTTCGAAGAGTCAATCATGACTTCTTCAGCGGCTTCGTCGATACCTTTGGTAATACGAATAGACAACTTGTCGGTGACAAACAAAACAATAGCGCTGGTGATAATAAAATACGTCAAGAATAGCTTGACGCCGATAGTTAGTTTCATGCGATTAAGCTATATCCCAAACCGCGATGGGTTTTAATGTATTCATTATCAGGATCAATCTTATTGAGTGTTTTACGGATTGATTTAATGTGCGTGTTAATGGTTTTTTCATCAGAGCCATGAGGCCTGTCCCAAATAATACTCAGCAAGTGTTCACGAGAATGTACTTGGTTGGGTTTCTTAATCAAATAGGCCAGTATTTTGCACTCAGCAGGGGTGAGACTTAGACTTTGACCTTTAAGTAATACTTGTTGTAATGCTTCGTCAATTCTAAATACTTGTTCTGACTTATTGATTGGCTTAGTATCCACATGCCTAAGTTGTGCTTTAACTCGTGCGACCAATACTCTAGGGCTAAGCGGCTTAGTGACGTAATCATCAGCACGCAGTCCTTCTAATCCGAGCACGATATCAACATCATCATCCCTTGCGGTGATGATAATGACGGGAATTTCAGAGTCAGATCGAATCTTACCTAAAACGTCAAAACCACTAATATCTGGTAGACCAACATCAAGTAGCACAAGATCAACTTTGTTATTATTGAGATAATCCAGCGCATCGTTGCCGAGCGTGCACCAGTGGGTCTTAAACGAATTATTCTCTAGTGCAAAGATGATGCTTTCAGCGATTACTTTGTCATCTTCAACGAGCAATATATTGGGCATAACGGTGGTTGATTTTTGTTAGATACGAGTATTGTAATTTATAAATGGAGTAACACAAACTATCTTCATTCAATCTTCACCAAATCTTCACTTACAAAACATTTGACATTCATGTTTAAGCCCTAAACTGTGCTCATTGTTTTTAGTAAATTGGATATCAGATATGCGCAAACTCCTCCTCTTAGTTATGTTTTCAACAGGTGTAATGGCTGACGCCACGCTTTATGTGGGTGATGAAGTCAAAATACCGATGCGTGCTGATGCTTCAATTACTAAAGGCAATATTATTACCTCTGTTGGTATCAACGAGCCAGTGACTTTAATCAAATCTAGCAATGGCTGGAGCAATATCAAATATAAAGGCAAGCAGGGCTGGATGATCACAAGATATCTGAGCAGCACCAAGCCAGCTAATGCCAAAGCAGATGAGCTAAATAATCAGATAGCTAAGCTTAATAAGAAAAATGTAGATCGGCATCAAACTATTTTGAATCTTAATCAGCGCCTTGAGGATCAGCAAAAAGAAACCAGCATGCTAAGTGCAAAAGTCACGCAATATGGTACTCAAGTTTTGGAAGTCAACAAACTGCGCAACAAAGTCTCAGACATGGACGATAGTAATACAGATTTGGTTGAGCAACTTATGCTCTTAAAAAACCAAAATAATGCCTCGCACAGCACTGATTTTTTAACCATTGTTAGCACGCTAATGTTGTTGTTAGGATTAGCCATAGGTTTCATCATCAATAGGGCGAATGCTAACAGAGATAGGAGTATTTATTCGATATAAAAACAGTTTAACGAACCTCGACACAACTATCAAACCCTCCTCTTTACTGATAGTTGAGGTACCGACTAAGGCTAATGACACCCCTTATTATCATTGGCCAAAGTCATCTTTTTAATAGGACGCAATATGAGAGAACAAATGAAGCAACAGCACTGGTCAAGGTCTAACGTATTTCCAGTATTTAATATTAGCGTACCACAGCATAATCAAGAGTTTGTCGTGTTAGAAGGTGATGATTCTTTATTATTTGGCCCAGGTCGCTCATCATCTAGCTACTTTCCAGGTGATCTTGGTACTGTGGTGATTCATGCCAATTATCATTTTAGCTTTTTACAAAATATTAATCTCAATGATCAAATTATTCTAAACGACCAAATGGGTGCTGAGTATCAATACTGCGTGCATGATGTCAGTATTATTGATTTAGATAAAACCCAAATAGAAATATCTGAGATTGATGAGCTTAAGTTGGTTACTCCCTGGCCATTTGATGATTTTACCAAAGACAATGCTTTACGTTATGTCGTCACCTGTAGAAAATATGAAACATACCAAAACTAAACCTGTGAAGCTGTTTAGGATGCTCAACATCACTGAGCAGCAATTTGAACAAGCTAAGGCTTGGTACCACAGTGCCAAACAAAAGCCACCTCACCAACAAAACACTTAATCTTCATTTTTGTGTAGTTCTCAAAAAATATAATTCAGTTTATTTAATAAAGGTATATCTAAATGATCAAACTAAAAACAATGTCAAGTTGCGTAGCAACATTTATATTTACAACAGGTGTAATGGCGGGTGGCGATGTTCGTGATATTGGTCCAGTTGAATCGCTAGATTCGATAACCATATCTAGCGAAGAGATCATTGAACAAGAGGTAATTGGTAAGACACCTTCGGGTGTTCTAGTTACTGAGCTAGTGCACAACACTTGCAAAGACAAACTCAATCTATCTGATGATAATGTTGCTAGATTTAAAGTAGCACTGTCAGGCGGGCATTTGTACAATGTAGGGCCACTTGATGCATTAGGGACTTTATTCTCACCCAGTAGATGGGATAACTACTTTGATTGTGTAGAGATGCATGGAGCATCCAGATCATAAAAGCAATATTGCTATCTTTGCTATTGATTACTTCCGCTTATGCGGATTTAGATAAAGCGATTGAGCTAACTGAAGACATAATAAAATTAAGTCTAGAGCAAGCTAGAGCAGGCAATTTTGAACAAGCAAAAGAAATTATTAAGGATGCTGCCGTAGATGGTAATGCTGAAGCACAGTATTTATCATCAAGGTATTGTCAAGACCCTAACGGATTAAACCAACCTGAAGTTGGAGAACAGTGGTTACTTAAGGCTGCGAAAAATGGCAACCCAACAGCTCAATATTATTACGCTTGGGATTTGTCTGCTGGATGGATAGAAGGGCCAATTGAAAAAGTTAGTAAGGCAATTTACTGGTTTGAAAAAGCTGCCTATAACGGCGTTGATAAGGCTTACCCCAACTTATCTGTTTTGTATGAAAAAGAGCATCGTGATGTGTTGAAAGAAATTGAAGAGCTTGCTAATCAGGGTGATGCTATGGCTCAATATAATTTAGGCTGGATTAATGGTAGAGGCTTGTTGTCTGAAGATGGACTGATGAAAGATGAAGATGTGGCTAGGAGCTGGTTTGAGAAATCAGCAAAGCTAGGGTTTCAAGATGCGGAAGATGTATTGAAGAGGAATTTTTAATATGAAACAAATAATACTCCTAATCTTTCTTTTATTAAATCCAGTAGCTCACGCTGATGAAGATGACAAGCCAGATGTTTTCTTTGATGGTACTAAAAGTGTACATTTTAAATTTACTAATGTTGTTGATGGTAAGTACAACTACA
>DTVJ01000315.1 GCA_012963565.1 Piscirickettsiaceae bacterium | reverse complement strand
TTTATATGAGAGCTGATTAGTGGCAATAATTTTGCCATTTCGATCAAATATTTTTCCTCGAGTAGGGGTGATGGGCAGCGTGCGCATTTGATTGCCCAAAGCTTCCTCGACGTAATAGTCGTGATTGCTGATCTGCAAATTGTAGAGTCTAAGTATGAGTACCGATGTTAGGATCAATACAAAAAGAAAAGCCAGAATCATCCTGGCTGAAAAAATCTTATTCTCTAAGGCAATGTTGCTTATTTTTTCCATGAGTTAGAAGGGTCTTCTTATTATTAATGCTTACACTTTGAGAGTAGTAGCCTTACAACGGGCCAAAACAGTGCACCTGATAAAGGCGTAAGCAATAAATAGTAACTAAAGTTAAAACCCTGGATTAAAGTATGTACCAGTAAAAAAAAGCCTAAATAAATACTCGATGCAACAAAGACGTAAACTTGTTGAGTGCTCAGATTAGAGACAAAGAAAGACTGTTTTACATTGGCAATAAAGGCACCGCTGAGTATCAATGCTAACGCATTTTGCCCCAATATATCACCGTGTAGTATATCGACTAAAACCCCGAGTATTAAAGCCAAGAAGAATCGCCCTTTGGCAGAAAAGTAAGTTAGCCAGTAAATAAAGAAAAGCAACATCCAAAAAGGAGATATTTCTAAAACGATTTGAGACAAAGGTACTGCGCTAATGATTAAAGCAAACAGTGTGATCTTAACAAGAAAAATGTAAGGGCGTTCAGTTGTCATTGGTTCTTTGAGTTTATTTCAGTTTTAATCATCATATTTAATTAGAGTTACCGATTAAGACAAATTCCAGTTGCTCAGTTGTTTGAATAGGTACTAGCTCAATATGCAAGAAAGGATTGTTGGCGTGTTTTTCGACATGAGTAACTTCACCTACCGGATATCCAGCTGGAAATTTAGAGCCTACAGCACTACTTAGAAAGACATCGTCGAGTTTGACATCTAACTCAGACTCAATAAAATTAACCACTAGTTTATTCTGATGAGAAGCAACACCTTTGCTTACACCTCGAATACCGTTACGCTGATTTTTAATCGGTATATATTGGGTCGGGTCGGTAATCATCAA
>DTVJ01000314.1 GCA_012963565.1 Piscirickettsiaceae bacterium | reverse complement strand
CGAACCTCAACCAACTGTTAATTCTTCCTCGTTTAGCAGTTGAGGTATTTATCACTATCAAAGGTCAATCCTCCTTACCTTTGGTGGTGGTTTTTTTAATTTAAGGATAATTAATGAAAGAAATAATCAAACATAAGCACTGGTCAGAATCCAATGTGTTTCCAGTATTCCAACTTAGCGCACCTGCACATAATCAAGAGTTTGTGGTGCTAGAAGGTGATTCTAATGACACACTTTTATTTGGCCCTGGAAGGGCTACTAATAGTTATCTTCCAGGTGATTGTGGCACAGTGGTTATTCATGCTTATCATCATTTTGCATTCCTGCAAAATATCAATCTGAATGATCAGATTGTATTAAGCGATCAGATGGGTATGGAGTATCAGTACTGCGTACTTGACGTTAGCATTATCGATATGTCTAAAAATCAGATAGAAATATCTGATACTGACGAGCTTAAGCTAGTTACACCCTGGCCATTTGATGGCTTCACCAAAGATAACTCATTGCGCTATGTTGTGACGGCCAGAAAATATGAAACCTATCAAAACTAAATCAAAAACAATAGTAAAGCTATACAGAATGATGGATATGGATATCACTGAGCAGCAACTAAAACAAGCGCAAGCTTGGTATCAAAGCGCCAAATCCCAAACATTACATAAATCTAATATATCTAAACAATCTTGATTTAAATAGAGTGTTTTGGTCTTTATAATAGCCCAATAAATTTAACGGAGTAAAACATGAAAAAACACATATTAGCAATGTCAATTGCAGCAACCCTATCAATTACAAATGTCTCAGCAGAAACTGAAGGATTTAGAAATCTGGCACACGTTGGCGAGACACTTGACAGCGGCTTGAGAAAAATTGTGAAAGCCATAGAATCAATTGGAGATTTACCTAAAGATACAAAGGAATGGACCGTTGGCCAGGTGGCAGAGTTAAAAGATAAGATTTGTGAAAAGCCTATAACAATTGTTAAAATCAAAGAAGTGCCAGTAGAAAAAATCGTAGAGGTTATCAAAGAAGTTCCGGTTGATAGAATTATAGAAAAAATCGTATACATTGACAGAGAAGTGATTAAAA